>DMKG01000234.1:5005-8130 GCA_003454415.1 Alphaproteobacteria bacterium | reverse complement strand
AATGCTGGACAAGATCATGGCGCTGGCTGTATATTTCGGAGACCAGCGCATGAAGGCGCTAGTTGATAGCAGCACGGAAAATTATTTTTCCGGCTCCCGCTATGGCAGCCATAATGTCACGATCCAGGGGCGCCATGATCTTGTCCAGCATTACCTGACATCAGCGGGACTTCAGCTTGCGGCCGGGGTGAATGTCGCCAATGTGATCGGCGAATTCAAGGAAATCGCGGATACGCTGCGGGGAGGCAGCGGATTCAGTTTTTCAGATATCGCCGCCGACAGGGCTGGCGTCGTGCTGGCCCAGAAGGCCGGCGACGCAAAGCACGCCTACAGGATGCAGGCGGTATTATCCCGGGTAAAACAGGAATCCGATTATTTTCCTGACATCTCTGGTCTTCCTGATAATATGACGCAGGCGGAGTTTGAAAGCCGTTATGGTAATGTAGACAGCGCTCGTTACCGTTCGCTGATGGCGGATATCGAAAGGCGTATCGCGAGTGTGCCAGCCTATGGAGGAGAGTGATGCCGCCCGTCCTGCCTATTGATATAGAGTCCGTCAAAGGCTTTATGGACCCCGATGAAGGGGCGGCGCTTCATGATATGGCCCTGTCGGTCGCCGAATGCGGCCCAGTGATGGAAATCGGCTCCTATTGCGGCAAATCCACCGTCTATCTGGGAAGCGCCTGCAAAGCGCGAAATGCGTTATTGTTCGCGCTGGACCATCATCGCGGATCGGAGGAAAACCAGCCTGGCTGGGAACATCACGATACGGATTTGTGGGATCATGACGCAAACGCCATGGACACGATGCCTTTCTTTCGTGACACCATCCGGCGCGCCGGGCTGGAGGATACGGTGGTTGCGCTCGTCACCAAGTCAAGACTGGCTGCGCGCCACTGGAACATTCCCCTGTCCATGCTGTTCATCGATGGCGGGCATGCGCTGGAAATGGCGATGATAGATTATCGCGGCTTCAGCCCGCATGTCATGCAGGGAGGGATCCTCGCAATTCACGACATCTTTGCGGATCCAAAGGACGGCGGACAGGCGCCCTATGAAATTTACCGGCTGGCGCTCGCCTCCGGCCTTTATGAAGAACTAGCGATGGTAAAATCGCTTGGACTTCTCCGTCGCGTTCTCGTCTAACACGTCGAGGAAAAGGCGTGACGCAGGCGTCACCTGGCTAAGCGCGTCCGCCGCTAGCAAGACCGCCCCGGCAGTCCAGGCGGGCATTTCAGCCGGCCATGGAATATCCTCCGCCATCTGATATCCCATCCAGTAGGCGCCGCTGTCATGACGGTATTTATGGATCCAGCTGAACAACTCCATCGCGCGGACGGCCTGTCCAGAAGTCAGCAGCGCCAGGGCAAGCTCACACGTTTCGGCGACCGTGACCCATGGTTCATCGGCGACGCACCGGCAGCCATGTCCTTTTTCAACAAACACGTCCCATTTACTGGAAAGCCGCAGGCGCGCCATTTCACCCTGCATGGCGCCTGACAGCACCGGATAGTACCAATCCATCGAATATCGCTCTTTGGATTCCCAGGTGCGGTCAAAACGATGGGGCTTGTGACGCAGCGCCTGACCCAGCCGCGCCCGCGCCGCCATCCAGTGGGCGAACGGCTCGCCCATCTCCCGCGCGATATGAATGGCGCATTCCAGGCTCTTATATATGGAGGCATTGCCGGTCCGCAGGGCGTCGTCCGCATCGCGCGAATCCCATGCGGCCCAGCGGATTTCACCATGCTCCGATTGCAGCGAGAGGACAAAGCTCATGGCCCGCGCCACAATGGGCCACATCCGCTCAAGAAACGCTCTGTCGCGGGTAATAAGATAGAAATGCCAGACGCCGGTGGCGATATAGGCTGAAAAGTTGCTGTCACGCACCGGCGGTTCATCCTTGCCCGAGCCGGCGATAAAGGCGCCTGTTTCAAGATCTACGGGAACCGAGGCTCCCAGCTCCGCCCACCAGGAGCCATCCGCCAACTGATTATCAGCAAGCCAGTCATAGGCCGTCCTTGCCGCGTCCAGATGACCCAGTATGCTGAGGCCCATCGCCGCCTCAGTATGATTCCAGGGATCAACCGCACCGCCATTAAACCACGGAATCGCGCCGTCGGGGCGCTGCAGCTCCAGTATCCTGTTGGCCGCTCCATCGAAGAAGTTGTCAGGAAATCTCCCCTTTCCGAGGTACAGTTTTTCCATGTTCAGGTTCCCTGCTTTATTTTTCTTAAGATGTGCGTCCGAAATACATCACGACGCTCTTGCCCATCAGCGGGCTCATCAGGCGTTCCAGAATGCGCGTCAGCAAAGGCTGTTCCAGAATGTCCCACTCCAGAAAACGCTTATAAAGACTGACAGCGCGTGAATTCTCTTTCCGATCCCACAGCAGACATTGGAGCCACCAATAGGGCGAATGCAGACCATGCGCCCAGTGGCGGCGCTGGAAGCGCAGCCCGCGCCGCTCGATATCTTTGCGCAGAACGCTGGCGCGGAAGATGCGGATATGGCCGCCCGGTGAATTGGCGTAGCCATTGGGACTGAGTTTCCAGCATATCCATTCCGGCCAGGCGCGCGGCACGCTAACCGCCAGAGTGCCGCCCGGTTTCAGCACCCGGAAGATCTCATCCAGGGCCGACTGGTAATCGGGAATATGCTCCAGAACTTCCGAGCAAATCACGGCGTCGAAACTGGCGTCAGCGAATGGCAGCGCCAGCGCGTTGGCGGCCACCAGACCATAACAACGCCGGGCATGCGGCCCTGGCGTAATGGATTCCGTATACTGATGGATATCGATGCCGTGACGCGCCGCCTGCAGATCCTCGAAATTCAGATCCGCCCCAATAGCGTAAAACGTCTTGGTGTCATTCAAGGCGTGGAGGTGCCTGCCCTGACCACAGCCCAGATCAAGCACCGCCCCTCCCGCAGCGACCGGGAGATTTTCAATCTCGACGGTGCGCATGACTGTCCAGCAGACGGTGATAGTAATCGGTCAGATTGCGCGCGCATAACGGCCAGCTGAACTCGCGCACGATACGCTCCCGGCCAAGCCGCCCCAGAAGATTGCGTCTTTCCGGATCGCGCAGCAGCCCCGCAATGCCCGCCGCCAGCGCATCCGCATG
>DMKG01000234.1:4440-4839 GCA_003454415.1 Alphaproteobacteria bacterium | reverse complement strand
CGCCGCCAGCGCATCCGCATCGCCTGCGGGCACGATGACGCCCGCGTCCCCCACTACCTCCGGCAGCGCGCCGCCTGTCGTCGCCACCAGCGGCACGCCGCAGGCCATGGCCTCGCCGGCGGGGAAGCCAAATCCTTCATAAAGGGAGGGGCTGACCGCGATGGTGGCCTCTGCGTAATAACTGCGCATCTCATCATCCGTGATGCCGCTGACAAAGCGCACTCTGGATTTTATTCCGAGCCTGTCCAGCAGCCGTTCGGTAGGCCCTGAGCGCAACCTGCCCACCACCAGAAGTTCCAGATCGGGGAAGTCCTTCAGGAGTTTCGCATAGGCCCTCACCAGATAGACAAGGCCCTTCAGCGCCACATCGGCGCTTGCGGTCGCCATCAGGCGGTTGGT
>DMKG01000234.1:0-4241 GCA_003454415.1 Alphaproteobacteria bacterium | reverse complement strand
CTGGCGGTCGCCATCAGGCGGTTGGTTTTGCGGGGAATTTCCGGCATGGGCCGGAAGGTTTCGCAGTCAATTCCTTCGAATATGATTTCCATCTGCTCGGGGCGAACGCCAAACTGCTCGATCAGATCCCGATGGGTTGATTTCGACACCGCGATGATATTCGGGAGCTGGCGCGCTACGCGAATTTGCATTTTCACGAAATTGTGCCAGCGCCAGGACAGGAACTTGTAAAACGGATTGGATTGCGCGGCGATCGCCAGTTTCCGGTCCATTGTGATGGGATGATGGATAATGCTGACCACTGGCAGTCCCATATCGATCAGATCCAGCAGTCCTGGGCAGATGGTCTGATTGTCATGCACCACATCATATTCATGCAGCCGCCCGCGCATATATTCCACCATTCGCCGGCCGAATGTGTAAATCTCTCCGAATCCCCCTGTCTGATGGATGAGATATTCGATCCAGTCGGTGGAACTGTTCCAGCGATTGCGAGGAAATCCGAACAACGGCCACTTGGCGGCATAAAGGTCAAGAGAAGGTAATTTGATGAGGCCTACCCGTGGATCAAGATGCGGATAGGGAGGACCTGATATCACGTCCACATGATGGCCCATATCCACCAGGGCGCGGCTGAAATGGCGCATATAGACGCCTTGCCCGCCTGTATACGGATCGCTGCGATAGCTGGGCAGCAATATCCGAAGCGGCCGGTCGCGGCGCAATCCCCTCCTCTCTGCATTTTCATGCAGGGTTGCAGTAATGGCTTCGTCGTTCATTGGGGTCCCGAAAAGTTAACAAAATTGTACATATTGATGCTAAATGCAACCCTTACCTTATCATGGTTACCTCAATTCACCGGACCTGGCTGAAATTCTGTAGTTTCCGGCGGGCTTGCCGCAGGTCCGGCATGATGATGCTGCAAACGCCACTGACGTCCGTGGCGGATGAAAATATTGGTGGCGGTCAAAAAATGTCCGCCCAGCGCCTCATGGCATAACACATAAGCCACATCCCCAAGCAGAACCGCATCCGGCGCAAGGCATTGCACATCGGGCGGATTGGGTCCTTGCAGAATGCTGCGGAAACTTTCCAGTACAGCGACCCGGCCGATCAGCGGATTCCACCCTGGATGGGTGCAACTGATATGCGGTGAATCCGCCCAGATTTCCCGCAAGGCATCCAGATCGCGCCCGGCGAAGGCGCGGTAGAAAAACTCGTTGGCAAAAAGCAGCGCCTGTCTGTCGCTCATGGTTTACCTCACCGGTAAAGATAATTGTTTCAGCATTTCCTCGCGTTTCGGCCCAATCGCCGGCCCCAGCAGGCCGGCGTTTCGCGTATGGCCCCGCAGCATGAAACGGCTGACGCGCAAGAGGATTTCCGGGTCTTGAAGGGCGATTCTTGGATCTTCTAGCATATGAAAGCCGCGCATCAGGGCGCGCATTACCTTGATGTCTCCGCGGGCGGCGGGACGGACGCCGTCTTCGAAAAAGAATTTTGTCATACGCGCGCGCAAATCCGGGCGGTGCGTCCCTTCGCGTGATGCGATGGCGCGGCGCCTCGCGGCCTCATCCTGTTTCACCATGACATCGAAATAAGGGCGTAATTCCCGCTTCATTGCTGTGTCGAACAAAAGTGCGCGCTCGAATGGATTGCCGCTGCGCGCGCAAATTCCGGCCATCAGATGGGCCTGTAGAAAGCCGGCCGCGCAGCCTCTTCCATAAAGCGGATTGCTGCTTGTTGCGGCGTCGCCAATGACAAAAAAATTCAGCGCGGCCGGATGACCATCCGTATAGAAATGCCTCCAGATATTGCGCAACCCCCCCATGACGGACACATCCGACATGGGTTCGGCCAGTCCGGTCGCCCGCCACGGCGCCACCCCGGGCAACAGCCTGCAGATGTTTTCGAAAACTTCGGCATCGCAGGCCGCCTTGCGCAACCCCTCTTCAATTTCCGGCACGGCGAGGGTTAAGGAAAACCAGCCATTATCCGCCCGGAAGACCCCATATTTGAGGTAATCGAGTTCGCCTGCGGCAGGGTATTTCCCCCGCTGCGGCTCCTGATTGCCGCCGCGAAAGCGGTAGTGCCGTGTGAAATACACGATCCCGGCAGGGGAGGATTCCTCCTCAATCCGTACACCCATTGAATGCAGCCATGAAGGAGCGTGTGAGCCGCGGCCGGATGCGTCTATGACGATATCCGCAGGCATTTTCCACCTTTGGCCGTCCGCCTCAATCTCCACCCCTTTCACGCGTGGCGGGGTGGAGTCCTGTTCGGTCATCAGCCCGCGAATCTTGTGTCCTGCGAGAATTTCCACATTGGCTATGGCGCCGACATGACGGCGCATGACGATCTCCAGGGTCACCCTTCGGCTGGAGATAAAACTCAAATCCGCATCACCGGGCTCGGGAACATAATTCAGCAACAGGGATTCCGGAAGACTGTCCCTGAAGTCAAGGATCCGGCAGCCCGCGCCAAGCATATCCTCAAGCAACGCCGGATAATGATCGCGCAGCAAATTCGTGAGTCGAGCAAGAAACACATGACTATGGCGCATCTGCGGAACGCCGCGCCGCCGCCATTTGCAGAAGGCCGTGTCGGCGCCGCCTTCCGGAATCTGCGGGTCGCGTTCGATCACGCGCACACGCCATCCATGGCGCGCCAGCGCCATTGCCGTCGCAAGGCCTGCAATGCCTGCGCCCATGATGACTGCGTTTCCCGGTTTTACCTGCTGCAACACGCCTGCTTCTCTTTCCCCGCTATCGGATCAGTCGCTGACGCGCGGAAAGAACATTACACGCAGCCAGCCCAGCCAGCTATTGCCCTCTGTGAAACGCCGGTCCATGGACGCTTCCCATTGGGTGAAATCCTCTGGCGACAGATGAAACAGGCTGGCGCGCACTCTGATACTATGCGCCGCATCAAGCTGTTTCACTTCCCTGGCGGGATTACCCGCAACAATAGCATTCGCGGGCACGTCATGCACCACCACGGCGCGCGCGCCTATGATGGCGTTATCCCCGATGGTGACGCCCTTGGCGACAAACGCGCTGTCGCCGAACCAAACATTATCGCCGACACGTATCGGGGCCGTGCCGCCGATGGATTTGGTCCGATCATAAATATCGTGCCAGTCGGCGTCTGTCAGATAAACCCCGTAGGCGAACATGCAGTTATCGCCGATGGTGATGCTGCTGGCGGAGGAGAACCTCACCCCCGGGCAGATCAGACAGTGATCGCCAATACGGATTTCGCCATTACTGTCCTCACCCTTCCATACGCAGAGCCGGACCGGCGCGTGAAATGCGGAGAGCAGATGCAGGTTGCGGCCTGCCGAAATATTTTCACCGAATAAGCTTACGCTCCAGGGGGAAAGAATCTTGTGTCCAGGCCCGATTTTTTCAAAGCCTGGCGCCAGAAAATGCCGCGCCCAGGCATCCGTGAACCAGGCAATGAAGCGCTTCAGCAGAAATGGCCGGTGTTCTTTTCTCATTTTTCGCCGCACCCTTCCATGAAGCGCACGCTCACCCTCACCGCCTGGGGGCGGTGGGGTGAACAGATGAAATCAAGGGGAGGCAGTCTAAAGTGAGGCTGGCGACATGCTCAAGAACTAAGTCAAAATTTAATCCTCTAGCATGATTTCCGAAACCCTGCGCTCAGGGCCTTTATAATCATAAGTCTTGTTACGCCTGCGGCAAGGACCGAAATAGTCCCTGCTGCTGACAAAGGGACGCGGCCGGTTGATGATGGACATGAATCTCGAATAAAGGGCCGAAGCTGATACGGGCTTGATCAGATATTCGGAAACCCCCGCATCCCGGGCCTCCCTCACATGCTGCGGATCGGAATGGCTGGTGAGGAAGATGATGGGCACATAAGGGTTGGGACTATCGCTGGCCTTGCGGATCAGGCCGATGAATTCGATGCCGGTAATTCCCTGCATCTCCCAGTCCACGATGACCACATCGGGACGGTAAATGCGCATGGCGTCAATCCCGTCCGCCCCATCATTCGCCTGATACAGAAACTGTACGCCAAGGGAGCGCAGAATCGCGCTCACGATCTTTCGCATATTGGCATGGTCATCAATATGCAGAACCGATAGGCGTTCTAAACCCATGCTCGTCAAAGCCCTACCGTCTGGTAAAAACGGCTCCCTGTAAAACCTGGATTGCAATCCCATATGGATTAAACCACTGCGTGCATAACAAATGGTTAATATCCGGGGTCATAACCCC
>DMKG01000007.1:5055-7740 GCA_003454415.1 Alphaproteobacteria bacterium | reverse complement strand
ATTCGCCGGATCGGGGATTTCGAAATCAGCGTCGCCGCCTATCCCGAAGGGCATGTGGATTCCCCCGATATGGCCGCTGATCTCGATAATCTCAAACGCAAGATCGATGCAGGGGCGAGCCGCGCAATCACCCAGTTTTTCTTCGATACGGACCGTTTCCTGCGGTTTCGCGATCTTGCGGCCAATGCGGGAATTTCCGTTCCGGTCATTCCCGGCATCATGCCCGTCACCAATTTCAACGGCGCAAAGCGCATGGCCGTGATGAACGGCGCCAGCATACCTGAATGGTTCGAAAACCTTTTTGACGGTCTGGAGGACGAGACCGAAATCCGCAAGCTCGTCTCCACCGTGGCGGCAGCGGAGCAATGCGCACGGCTGCGCGCCCATGGCGTGGAGGATTTTCATTTCTATACGCTGAACCGCGCCGAGCTGACCTATGCGCTCTGCCATATCCTTGGCTTGCGCACGGCGGCCCCCAAAGGAGAAAAAACCATATGACACCGGCAAGAGAGGCCCGTATCCAGGCGCTGCACAAGGCGGTGAAGGAACGCATACTGGTCATAGACGGCGCCATGGGCACGATGATCCAGACCCATGGCCTGACGGAAGACGATTATCGCGGCGCGCGTTTCGCCGCCCATTCCCACGAAGTGCGGGGCAATGGCGATCTGCTGACGCTGACGCAGCCGCACATCATTGCGGGTATTCATGCGCAATATCTGGAAGCGGGCGCGGACATTCTGCTGACCAACACCTTCAGCGGCACTGTCATCGCCCAGGCGGATTACGGGCTGACCGGTCTAGTGCCTGAACTGAATTTAGAAAGCGCGCGGCTCGCCCGCAGGATTGCCGATGAATTTTCCGACAGGAACCCGGACCGGCCGCGCTTCGTGGCTGGCGCGCTAGGCCCCACCAACCGCACCGCCAGTATTTCACCTGATGTGAACGACCCGGGATTTCGCAATGTCAGCTTTGACGAGCTGCGCGCAGCCTATGCGATGGCCGCCGCCGCGCTGATAGAGGGCGGCGCGGATATCATCCTGATTGAAACGGTATTCGATACGCTGAACTGCAAGGCGGCGATCTTCGCCACCCAGGAAGTGTTCGATGCGCTGGGGTTCCGGCTGCCGGTGATGATTTCGGGCACCATTACCGATCTTTCGGGCCGCACTCTGACGGGCCAGACGCCAGAGGCGTTCTGGTATTCCGTGCGCCATGCCGAACCGTTTTCGATCGGCCTCAATTGCGCGCTGGGCGCGGAACAGATGCGCCCCCATATCGCAGCCCTTTCACGGGTGGCGGATACGGCCGTCAGCGCCTATCCCAATGCGGGACTGCCAAACGGGTTTGGCGGCTATGACGAAAGTCCGCAGATCACGGCGGGTCATGTGGGGGAATGGGCGCGTTCGGGCCTGATCAATCTGGCAGGGGGGTGTTGTGGCACCACGCCTGCCCATATCCAGGCCATTGCCCAGGCCGTGGCGGGGGTTGCGCCGCGTCCGATACCCGAACGGCCCAGGACCCTGCGCCTTTCCGGGCTGGAGCCTTTCGCCTTTCCCGTCACTTCCGGAGCGGAGATGGAAACCGCAAGATGAGTTCATTGTTTGTAAATATCGGCGAGCGGACCAATGTCACCGGATCAGCGAAATTCAAGAAGCTGATCATGGAGGGCGATTATGAGGCCGCGCTTGCGGTCGCGCGTCAGCAGGTGGAAAATGGCGCGCAGATCATCGATGTGAATATGGATGAGGGGCTGCTTGATTCCCAGGCCGCGATGGTTCGGTTCCTGAATCTGATCGCGTCGGAGCCCGAGATCAGCCGCGTGCCGGTGATGATCGATTCTTCCAAATGGCAGGTGATCGAAGCGGGCCTTAAATGCGTGCAGGGAAAGGCGATCGTCAATTCCATCAGTCTGAAGGAGGGAGAGGAGGCGTTTCTCCAGCAGGCGGGGCTTCTGCGCCGTTATGGCGCGGCGGTCGTGGTCATGGCGTTCGATGAGAAGGGCCAGGCGGACACCGCGGACCGGAAATTCGAAATCTGCGCCCGTTCCTATGGACTGCTGACGCAAAAAATCGGTTTTCCTCCTGAAGACATCATCTTCGATCCGAATATCTTTGCGGTGGCGACCGGCATCGAGGAGCACAATAATTACGCGGTCGAGTTCTTCGATGCGGTGAAGCGCATCAAACGCGATCTGCCTTACTGCCGCACCTCTGGCGGCGTCTCCAACGTTTCCTTCGCCTTTCGGGGCAATAATCCCGTGCGCGAGGCGATGCACGCCGTATTCCTGTATCACGCCATCCGGGCGGGGCTCGATATGGGCATCGTCAATGCCGGGCAGCTGATGGTCTATGAGGATATCCCCAAGGACCTGCTGGAAAGGGTGGAGGACGTCATTCTCAACCGCCGCCCGGACGCCACCGAAAGGCTGCTGGAGATTGCGGATAATTACCGCGCGAACGCCGCGCGGGCGGAAACGGCCGATCTTGCCTGGCGCAGCGAGAATGTGGAAAAGCGGCTTGAATACGCGCTGGTGAAGGGGATCACGGAATTCATCATCGCCGATACCGAAGAGGCGCGCCGGCAGGCCGAAAAACCCCTGGATGTGATCGAAGGCCCGCTGATGACCGGCATGAATGTCGTGGGCGATCTGTTCGGCGCGGGCAAGATGTTCCTGCCCCAGGT
>DMKG01000007.1:0-4793 GCA_003454415.1 Alphaproteobacteria bacterium | reverse complement strand
TGTTCCTGCCCCAGGTGGTGAAAAGCGCGCGGGTCATGAAACAGGCGGTCGCCTATCTTCTGCCATATATGGAGGCCGAACGCCAGGCGTCCGGCGCCGCCGCCAAAGCCAATGGCAAGATCGTCATGGCGACGGTGAAAGGCGATGTGCACGATATCGGCAAGAATATCGTCGGCGTGGTGCTGCAATGTAACAATTACGAGGTGGTCGATCTTGGCGTGATGGCGCCAGCCGACAAGATCCTGGACGCGGCGCGCAGGGAAAAGGCCGACATTATCGGCCTTTCCGGTCTGATTACTCCGAGCCTGGACGAGATGTGCACGGTCGCCGCGGAAATGCAGCGCCAGGAATTCGATATTCCGTTGCTGATTGGCGGCGCCACGACCAGCAAAATTCACACGGCGGTCAAGATCGCGCCGAACTACCGGAAGGGCCAGGCGGTCTATGTGCTGGACGCCTCCCGCGCCGTGTCGGTGGTCAGCGGCCTGTTGAGCGAGGACCATCGCGCCGCCAATATCGACGCTGTACGCAGGGAATATGAGGAAATCGCCAGCCGCCATGCGCGCGGCAGCGGAAGGGAAGGGCGCCGGGCGACCCTTGCCGAGGCGCGGGCCAACCGCTTCGCCCCGCAATGGCGGGGATATGTCCCCCAGCGTCCCGCCTTTCTGGGTTTGAAGGTTTTCGATGATTATGATCTGCGGGAACTGACGGCGTATTTTGACTGGACGCCGTTTTTCCAGTCCTGGGAGCTTGCCGGAAGATATCCGGCCATTCTCGACGACGTCAGGGTTGGCGAAGCGGCGCGAAACCTGTTTTCCGACGCCAAGGCCATGCTGGAGCGCATCATTGCCGGGAACTGGATTCAGCCGCGCGGCGTCATCGGTTTCTGGCCCGCGAACAGTATCGGCGACGATGTCTGTCTGTTCAGTGATGAAACGCGCCGGGAGAGACGGCAGGTTTTTCATTTCCTGCGCCAGCAGATGTACCGTACGGAAGACAAGGTGAACTATTCTCTGGCGGATTTTATTGCGCCCCTGGAAACGGGCGTTACGGATTATCTCGGGCTTTTTGCGGTTACCGCCGGGCACGGGATAGAGGAAGTCGCCGCACGGTTCCAGGCGCAGCAGGATGATTATTCCGCCATCCTGGTGAAGGCGCTGGCTGACCGTTTCGCAGAGGCTTTCGCGGAGCATCTGCATCAGCAGGTGCGCAGGCGTTTCTGGCCCTATGCGCCCGACGAAACTCTGGATAACGCAGCCCTGATCCGGGAGGAATATCGCGGAATACGCCCGGCGCCAGGCTATCCCGCCTGTCCGGACCACACGGAAAAACGCGCGCTGTTCGATCTGTTACGGGCAGAGGACAATGCGGGCGTCAGGCTGACGGAGAATTTCGCCATGCTGCCGGCGGCCTCCGTAAGCGGTTTTTATTTCAGCCATCCCGATAGCTGTTATTTCGGCGTGGGCCGGATCGACCGGGATCAGGTTGAGGATTACGCCGCCAGAAAGGGGATGACGCTCCGCGAAGCGGAACGCTGGCTCGCGCCCAATCTGAACTATACGCCAGAGGCGGTTTCCTGAAGGGGGCGGCTCCAGCCCCCCTGAAAAGCCCCAGATATATGTGGGCTGAATCGAGCGCGCGGGCAGATCGGATCCTGGATGACCTTATTGTCGCCTTTCTCACGCCATAATTCCGCCGCCTGGGCCCCTGAACCTCCTTTAACAGATGTGACGGATGGTTTGTGAACCAGCCGGGCAGGGGTGTTCGCCGAGCAAACTGACTCAGGGGAGTTCCTAATACTTCCTTAATCTCTGCCGCACATAGTTTGAATCCGCAATAGGGGGATAAGGTGATGCTGAATATTGACCAGAAAACAGATGGTTGGGGCCGCAG
The DNA here is from genome assembly GCA_003454415.1 of Alphaproteobacteria bacterium. GTDB lineage: Bacteria > Pseudomonadota > Alphaproteobacteria > UBA11222 > UBA11222 > UBA11222. Next base: position 2,900 of record DMKG01000007.1, on the reverse strand, counting down.
AATCGATCCTGCCGCCCATGTGCGCCTGCATGCCGCCGAGCGCCGCAGATACCGGCGCGGCAGAATCCACCTCCATGTTATCCTGAAATACGAGAATGAGTCCTTTGCTGCGCATCTCACAGACATTTCGGAAGGCGGCGCGCAACTGCGCTGTTCATTGGTGCCGCGCTTAGGGGCGAGGATCGTGCTGGAGACGAAGGAGTTAGGGATATTGATGGCCCGTGTCGTCCGCCGGCTGCCGCGAAGTCTTGCTGTGGAATTTGAACTCCCGGAAGGCGAAAGGATGGATCTGGCGGATAGATTGGACGCGCTGTTGACTCCAGACGCCTAAATAAAGGGAGATCATGCGCTGTTTCAATTATGCGCAGGGCGGACAATGAACGGACCGTCGCCGTGGAGATCCCGCGTGCATGCCACACGATATATTGACCTTAATATCTTTGGGCCAATCGTGTAATCATTGCGCTATGTCCAGATGGGGAAAAATTTTTGGCGCGGCGGCCGGGCTGGCTCTGGGCGGGCCCTTAGGGGCGCTGCTTGGCGCGGTGGCGGGGCATTATGGTCTGGATCACGGTGATAAAGGCGCAAAGGGAGGCAACCCGTTCGATCCCCGCGGCGACACCAATCGTGTGGCGTTCACCATCGCCGTGATTGCGCTGGGTGCTAAAATGGCCAAGGCTGACGGCCTTGTCACCCGCGAAGAAGTGGACGCGTTCAAGCAGATTTTCGATATTCCCCCGGATGAAATGGCGAATGTCTCCCGGGTTTTCGATCTGGCGCGCAAGGATGTCGCAGGATATGAGCAATACGCCAGACAGATTGCCGGCATGTTCCGTTCCAAGCCCCGGGTGCTGGAGGATCTGCTGGACGGGTTGTTCTATATCGCCAAGGCGGACGACGTCTTCCACCCAAAGGAAGAAGAATTTCTGCGCGCCGTAGCGGGAATATTCGGTTTCAGCGATGCGGACTGGTCGCGTATCCGCGCCGGTCATGTCGGGCAGGATCAGGCCGACCCCTATGTGATATTGGGAATCGGGCATGATGCGCCGGATACGGCGGTGAAACAGGCTTACCGTCGGCTGGTGCGTGAAAATCATCCTGATCTGCTGGTGGCGCAGGGCCTGCCGGAAGAATTCATCATGGTCGCCAATACGAAGATCGCAACCATCAACGGCGCCTATGACAAGATTGCCAAACAAAGGGGCATGCTTTAGAACCCGCTGATGTCCGCTCCACATCTGGCCCTTATTCTTTTCATTACCCTGGTGTGGGGCTTCAATTACATAGCCGGCAAGGCGGGAGTGACCGAATTCCCGCCATTTCTCTTCACGGGATTGCGTTTCTTCCTGCTGAGTATTTTGCTGCTGCCCTTTTTGAAATGGCATAAGGGGCAGATGCGCTCCATCGCCATCATCTCGCTTACCATGGGCGGGGTGCATTTCGCCATTTTCTATATGGGACTGGCCGCTGCGGACGATGTTTCGACCATCGCCATTGCCGGGCAGTTGGGCGTGCCCTTCGCCACGATCATGTCGATCGTTTTTCTGGGCGAACAGGTGCACTGGCGGCGCTGGGCCGGGATTGGCCTCTCCTTTGCCGGCGTGATGATCATTGGCTTCGACCCGGTGGTGCTGCAATATCTGGATGGCCTGATCCTTGTCATCCTGGCGGCGCTAATTGGCTCCACCGCCATGATCTTCATGCGCCGGCTGCAGAATATCGGCGTGTTCGAACTGCAGGCCTGGATTGCGCTGCTGAGCTGGCCGGTGCTGGCGCCTTTGTCCCTGCTGCTGGAAAAGGGGCAGATCACAGCTATAGGCGATGCGAGCTGGGCGGCATGGGGCGGCGTATTGTATACCGTGGTGGGCACCAGCCTGATTGGCCATGCGGGCATGTATTATTTGTTGCAGCGTTATGAGGTTACCCAGACCGCGCCGCTGACCCTTCTCTCGCCGGTATGGGGGGTGTTTTTCGGCGTGACCCTGTTGGGAGACAATCTGTCGCCCAGTATCCTGTTCGGCGGGCTGATAACGCTTTTAGGGGTGGGGATCGTCACCGTCAGGCAAAAGGCCCTTGTAGACACAGGGGGATAGAATGCAGTTCCGGGAAACGCCTTCTCCGAATTTTAACGCCCGCTCCCCCGGCGTCATCACCCTAATGGTGCTGCATTACACCGGGATGAAAACGGCCGATGAGGCTCTTGCCCGGTTGTGCGACAGGAAGGCGAAGGTCAGCGCCCATTATCTGATCGATGAAGCGGGCATGATCTTCCGTCTGGTGGCGGAGGAGTATCGCGCCTGGCATGCCGGGGTTTCCTGTTGGGCCGGAGAGACAGATGTGAACAGCCGCTCCATTGGCATTGAACTGGTCAATCCGGGACATGATCACGGCTACCAGGATTTTCCCCCGGCGCAGATGCGGGCGCTGGCGGATCTTGCGGCGCAAATTCTGGCCCGTCACCCAATTCCGGCGCGCCAGGTTCTGGGCCATTCCGATGTGGCGCCCGGGCGCAAGCGCGACCCCGGGGAGCGGTTTGACTGGGCCTGGCTGGCCAGGCAGGGGGTCGGTCTCTGGCCCGCCCGCACGCCTTATGACAAGGGCCGGAAAACAGATGTCCGCGCGCTTCAGGAAGATCTGGCGCGTTATGGCTACAGGGTTCCCCTTACCGGGATTTATGGGGTGGAAACCCGCGCCGTAGTGACCGCGTTTCAACGGCATTTTCGTCCCGCCAATACCGATGGGCGGGCGGATGCGGAGACGGTATCAATCCTGAAACAGTTGCTGACTCATTGCCTGGCTTGACGCCTGTCTTTCCACCGGCGATATATGTCAGGTCAGATGGCCGGATGGCCGCTTCTGTCCTGCCTCTGGCGGGATGGGAGAGGAAAGTCCGGGCTCCA
>DMKG01000174.1:540-3941 GCA_003454415.1 Alphaproteobacteria bacterium | reverse complement strand
GTTCGCGCGGCTCGAACGGCTTCGGCAGATAGTCGTCGGCGCCGCTTTCCAGACCGCGAACGCGGTCAGACTCCTCACCGCGCGCCGTCAGCATGATCACGGGAAGCGCCCGGGTTTCCGCATTAAGGCGTATGCGGCGGCACGCCTCGATGCCGGAAACCTCCGGCAGCATCCAGTCAAGCAGCACAAGATCGGGCCTTTCTTCCTCAATCAGCAGCAGCGCGGAGGCGCCATCCGTCGCGGTCAGCGTCTTGAAATCCGCCGCCTCCAGATTATAGCGCAGCAGTTCCAGCTGCGCGGGTTCATCCTCTGCAATCAGGACAAGCGGCTGCATCACGATTTATCCCACACATTGATGACGGTGGAACTTGAGAGATCCTGTTTCGAACGCTCCCGCTCGTTTCTTTCGCCGGCGACAAGATAATGCACGCTCTCCGCGATATTGGTGGCGTGATCCCCGATCCGTTCAATATTCTTGGCGACAAAGAGCAGATGCGTGCAGGCTGTGATATTGCGGGGATCCTCCATCATATAGGTCAGCAGTTCACGGAAAAGCCCAGTATGGAGCTGATCCACATCCTGATCCCGCGCCCGCACTTCATCCGCCTTCACGATATCCTTGTTCAGATAGGCGTCAATGACATTATGGATCATGTCCCCTGCAATGCTGCCCATGCGCATGATCGTATTTGCGGCATTGCCTACGGGTTGCGTCTGCATGAGCGTGAGCGAGCGCTTGGCGACGTTTTTTGCGTAATCGCCGATCCGTTCAAGCTCCGCCGCGATTTTCAGCGCCGCCACGACGGTCCGCAAATCCAGCGCCATGGGCTGACGCAAGGCCAGCAGGCGGATCACCTGCGCCTCGATATCCTCTTCCAGTTCATCCTGACGCTCATCATGATCGATGACCCTGGCGGCAAGACCCTCATCCCTCCTCACCAGCGCCATAACCGCTTCGGCAAGCTGGCTTTCCGCAAGCCCCCCCATTTCTGCGATCATATTGATCATTTGCGTCAAGTCTTCATCAAAGGTCTTGACGATGTGATCAGCGGCCATTTTCGCGTCTCCTTTTCACGCCTGCCAATATTAGCCAATCCGGCCTGTGATATAGGCCTGAGTCCGGTCATCCTTTGGATTGGTGAAAATCTGTTCGGTAGAGCCCGTTTCCACCAGTTCCCCCATGTGAAAAAACGCCGTCCGCTGGGAAACCCGCGCAGCCTGTTGCATCGAGTGGGTCACGATCACGATGGTGAAACGCGTCCGCAATTCATCGATCAGCTCTTCGATCTTGGCCGTGGCGATCGGGTCAAGGGCGGAGCAGGGTTCATCCATCAGGATGAGCTCAGGCTTCACCGCGATCGCGCGGGCTATGCACAAGCGCTGCTGCTGGCCGCCGGAAAGGCTGGTGCCGGGATGATCAAGACGGTCATGCACCTCACCCATCAAGCCTGCCCGCTCCAGGCTGTCACGCACGAGATCATCCAGTTCCTTCCTGCCAGGCGCAAGACCGTGAATACGCGGACCATAGGCGACATTCTCGTAGATGGATTTAGGAAACGGATTGGGCTTTTGAAAGACCATACCGACGCGCGCCCGCAATTGCACTACATCCTGATCCTTGGCGTAGATGTCGGCGCCGTCTATGGTAATGGCGCCCTCAACCCGGCACCCCTCGATGATGTCGTTCATGCGGTTCAGGCAGCGCAGAAAGGTTGACTTGCCGCATCCCGACGGGCCGATCAGAGCGGAAACCTGATGTTCGGGAATATCGAGGCCGATACCTGACAACGCCTTTTTGTCCCCGTAATAGACATTGACGCCGCGCGCCTGAACCTTGGCGCGGTGTTCCGTGGAGAGGGAGTGTTTGAGGGCCTGACTCATGCAAAACTCATTCTGACGGTTACCATTTCTGTTCGAACCGGTGGCGCAGCACCACCGCAATCAGGTTCATGGCGATGAGAAAGCCCAGCAGCACCATAATGCCCGCGGCCATTTTCGACATGAATGCGCGCTCCGGACTGTCGGCCCACAGAAATATCTGGACCGGCAGAACAGTTGCAGGATCCGTAACGCCTTGCGGAATATCAGCGATGAACGCCACCATTCCGATCATCAGCAAAGGGGCGGTTTCCCCAAGCGCGCGCGCCATGCCGATAATCGCGCCGGTCAGCATGCCGGGCAGGGCAAGGGGCGCCACATGATGGAATACGGTCTGCATCGGCGTGGCGCCAACCGCCAGCGCCGCTTCACGAATTGAGGGCGGCACCGCAAGCAGCGCGGCGCGCGCGGCGATGATGATGACGGGCAATGTCATCAGAGCAAGCACGACTCCGCCAACCAGCGGCGCCGAACGCGGCATATGAAAGAAATTGAGAAACACTGCAAGCCCCAACAGGCCGAAAACGATCGAAGGCACCGCCGCCAGATTGTTGATGTTGACTTCTATCAGATCCGTCACGGGGTTTTTCGGAGCAAACTCCTGCAAATAGATCGCAGCCAGAATCCCAGTGGGAAAGGAAAGCGCCAAAGTTACCAGCAGGGTATAGAAAGATCCCTTCACCGCGCCCCATATACCGGCCAGTTCCGGCTCCCTCGAATCGCCCGTCGTGAAGAACGCCGTATTGAAACGCAGATCAACCAGCCCGTCAGAGGTGAGCCGTTCGGCCCATTCAATCTGACGGTCAGATAACTGGCGTTCGATTTCAGGCGCGCTGCTTTTGATTTCCCCCTTGACGAACAGGTCCATGTCATCTGACGCCGGCAGCCAGTAAGTATGCCTCTGCCCCATCAGGCCGGGATCGTCGATCAGGATTTCACACAAGACGTCGGCGGCGCCCCTGCTAACGAGGGCGTAAAGCTCTCTCAGCTCTCGCCTATCGGTGACCTCGGGAAATTTTTCGCGCAGCGCTACCCTGATCAGCCCCTGAAAATGCGCATAGCGCAGACTTTCCTCATCCGTCTTATCTCCGATTTGCAGAACTTCCGGATCAAACGTGACGTCCAGCTTGATGAAGGACTGGCGGAAAGCGCTGTGGCCGATTATGAGAATGCTGACGAGCATCACCCCGAGGAATAACAGGCCGGAAGCCGTCGCCGTTATTCCATAGATGCGAAACCTGCGCTCCGCCTGGTAGCGCCGCCGTAACCGGATATCGTTGGCCAGGGAATCAGTCATATTTTTCCCGGTATTTTTTCACCACCTGGAGCGCAGTGATATTGAGAACCAGCGTAACCGTGAACAGCACAAGGCCCAATGCAAAAGCGGCCAGAGTTTTAGGACTGTCAAACTCCTGATCTCCCGTCAGAAGCCCCACAATCTGCACCGTGATGGTGGTGACCGCGGCGAAGGGATTTGCAGTCAGATTCGCTGAAAGACCAGCCGCCATGACCACGATCATGGT
>DMKG01000174.1:0-268 GCA_003454415.1 Alphaproteobacteria bacterium | reverse complement strand
GCCATGACCACGATCATCGTCTCCCCCACCGCGCGTGATGCGGCAAGAAGAAAGGCGGACACGATACCCGGCAGGGCTGCTGGCAGAATAACCCTTCTGATGGTTTCCGATTGCGTCGCGCCCAGACTGTAAGACGCCTCCCGTAACGATCTGGGCACAGAGGAAATCACATCATCGGATAGCGAAGAAATGATGGGAATGATCATTACCCCCATGACCACGCCTGCAGCCAACGCGCTTTCCGAAGAACCCATGCTGCGGGACGCAG
>DMKG01000230.1:7387-7846 GCA_003454415.1 Alphaproteobacteria bacterium | reverse complement strand
CCGATGTCGAAAAACCCGCCAGGCAGATTGTATTTGGCCTCTTCCTGGGAATAGATGACGTTCTGGATGGCGGTGCCGCCCATACCGCCCATTTCCTTGGGCCAGGTGATCTTGGCGTAACCCGCCGCAGCCTTCTTCGCCTGCCAGGCGCGGGCCATTTTCAGGGCTTCCTTTTCATTCAGCTCGGCGCTGAACATGCCGCCAGTCGTCGTTTTCGGGGCATTTGCCGCCAGCCAGTCCGCTACCTGCTTGCGGAACGCGGCTTCTTCCGGGGTATCATCGAAATCCATTTGCGTCGCCTCCTATATCCTGTGCTCAAGCCGCATTGCGTTTTTCAAGTTCGCTGACCAGCCTGTCCTTCCAGGACAGATGGCTGCCCAGGCTGAGACTCAGCCATTTGGCGCGGCGGTAATAGAGATGGCAGTCAAACTCCCACGTAAAGCCCATGCCGCCATGGGT
>DMKG01000230.1:5201-7174 GCA_003454415.1 Alphaproteobacteria bacterium | reverse complement strand
CCATGGGTCTGGATGTTTTCCTTGGCGGCGAAATTGAAGGCTTCCGTCGCAGCGACGCGGGAGCCGGCTGCGGCTGCGGGTAGATCGGGCGCATTGGTGGAAAGCGCCCATGCGCCATAATAGCTGTTGGAGCGCGCCAGTTCGTTCTTGATATACATGTCCGCCAGCTTGTGCTTGATCGCCTGGAAAGAGGCGATAGGACGGCCGAACGCATAGCGGTTCAGCGCATATTCACGCGCCATGTTCAGCGCGGCGTCCGCGCCGCCCACCTGTTCGAACGCGACCAGCACCGCGGCGCGATCCAGCACCTGCTGCAAAACCGTCCATCCGCTGCCCTGGGCGCCGAGCAGTTCCGCCGGCGCGCCATTGAAACTGATATTGGAGAGATCGCGGGTGGGATCGAGGGTCTTCAGCGGCTCACGGGTGACGCCAGCGCCCGTCAGATCGACAATCGCCAGGGAGACGGATTTTTCATCGCCGCCGCTGCCGGTTTTCACCACCACTATGGCGAAATTCGCGATATCCCCATCGGGAACCGGCATCTTGACGCCATTGACCTTGCCACCTTCGAAACTGACCTTCATGTTCTTGGGGCTCGCCGCCTGCATGCCTTCGGAAAGCGCCAGTGTGCCGATGCTCTCACCGGCCGCGAGCGCAGGCAGATATTTCTGTTTCTGCGCCTCGCTGCCCGCGATGAGCAGGGCCTCGGTCGCCAGATAGACCGATGACGAAAACGGCACAGGCGCCAGGGACCGGCCCAGTTCTTCCGCGATCATGCATAATTCCAGATGGCCAAGGCCGATGCCGCCATAGGCTTCGGGAATCGCTGTTCCCGTCCAGCCCATTTCGACGATGCCTTTCCAGACATCCTTGGCGTATAATTCGTCCGTGTCGAGGATGTTACGCACCACTTTCATCCCTGACTTGTCGGTAAGGAATTTGCGCGCCTGGTCTTTCAGGAGTTTCTGGTCATCGGAGAAGTCAAAGTTCATGGCGGAGATCCATCCTGTTGTCGGGAGTTTATTTGCTGGCCTGGCTTACAGGCCCAAGCCCGGACGGCCAGCCCGGCGGGCGTAGGATCAGAAAGCATTGCCAGCCCCTGGCTGACAAGTGTTTTTTAATCCGAACCTTTTTAGCTGACAATATTGTTGTTTTTTGCCGGAGCCGCAGCAGGCTCGTCCGTCATGTTCGTCTTGATTTTCTGCAGCAGGCGCTGAAGCTCCCGCAAATCCTTATCGTCAAGGCTCCGGTACACTTTTTCGAAATTCGCCAGCGCAAGCTGGCGAAGACGATCGAAGAACTGGGCCTGTTCCTTTCCGGTAAAATATACCCGTTTCACCCTGCGGTCAGAAGGATCCGGACGGCGTTCGATGAACTTCTGTTTCTCCAGCCGGTCCAGCAGGCGGCCAAGAGGCGCCGGAGCGATCTCCACCTCTTCCGCCAGATGGCTTTGAGTCTGTCCGTTCTGCCGGGCGATCTGCACCAATACCCGCCATTGATTCGAGTTGACGCCCGTGCTTCGGACATGACGCTCGATGGAGCGGGTCATCATGCGGGCGGTGTCGAAAATCAGCCATGCAATCTCCCGCCTCATTTCAAAAGAGGGATCATTTGGAGGAGGGGGAAACGATAAGGTGGATTCAGTCATGACTCTTCGTCAAACACCAGACAAAAACAGTTGATATAATATACATATATATTATATACAGGTATACTAATTGTTAAGAGAAAACATGTTTTATGCAAGCTAGACGCCCTCCCACGGCGCGAATGAAGCAGGAATTTTCACAAGTGACTGAAATATTTGATGATTTGCCCATTTCCTGGGCAGAGTTCCGGCGCCGTTCGGGTCGCGACCCGGAAGGGCATACCGGCGTCATGGGTGAGTTGAACGCCATGATCGAAAGCCTTGACCCGAACGGATTACGGGTCAGGCTGCCCTTCAATCCGGTCATGGTGGGCGATACGCGCCC
>DMKG01000230.1:0-5038 GCA_003454415.1 Alphaproteobacteria bacterium | reverse complement strand
GGGTCATGGTGGGCGATACGCGCTGGAATGTGGTGCATTCCGGCCTGTTGATGCTATTGCTCGATTCTCTTTGCGGTATCGCCATTATCCAGAAGATGACCGTTCCCATGCCCATTGCGACCCTGGACCTTCGGGTGGATTATCTGCGCGCCGTTCCAGCCGGCGAAGACCTGTTCGTGACGGCCACCTGTTATAAATTGGGCCGCAATGTCGGCTTCGCCAGCGGCAGCATCTATACCGCCGATCCTGAAGATCCGGCTGCAATCGCCAATGGCTCATTCATGCTTGGCACGGCTGGCGATCCGCCGCCGATGGCGGCCATGTTGCGCGGGGGCGCCGCATGAGCACAGTGAAACCGGATGAAGACGTGGCGTCATTGGGAGAGATTGAGGGGCTGTTCGACGCCATCCCCTTCGCCCACTGGCTTGGGCTGGCCATTAAAAACGGCCCGGACGGCGTCATGTGCCATATGCCATTTGCGGAAAGGCTGATTGGCAACCCGATCCTTCCCGCCCTGCACGGGGGAATCGTGGCGACCTTCCTGGAGGCGACGGCGCTTGCCGTGGTTGTTGACGCCCAGAATGATCCCGACGCGCGATGCGGCAAGGAAATCCCCCGGGTGATCAGCACCACTGTCGATTACCTTCGCCCCGCCGGACCCAGGGACACTTTCGGCCGGGCTGAAATCATCCGCCTGGGGACGCGTCTCGCCACGGTCGTCGCCACCGCCTGGCAGACCGGTCCGGATCGCCCCGTCGCCAGAGCGAATTGCCATTTCCTGGTCGCCTCAAGCGGGAAAAAGCCATGATCCCTGGAAATTCTCCTTTATCCGGCAACGTCCTGAAAACCCCAGTCAGACACGCTTTCATGACGGCCGTCCTGGCAGTGGCATTGGCGCTTGGGGCATGCGGCGAACCGGATGAAGAAACCACCAAGGGCGCAAAACCTTCAGCGCCTGCTGAAACCGCGTCCCAGACCAATCCTGCCCAGAAACCGGTCGAGCTTTCGGTGGTCCGCCCGCTTCAGGAACAGATCACGGAAAATGTGGTAGGCACCGGCACGATCGCCGCATCGCAAAAATCCAATATCGGTCCGAGCGTCTCCGGCATTCTGGAAAAAACCTTCGTCACCGTCGGCGACCGGGTGAAGGAAGGCGATCCGCTGTTTCAAATCCGTCAGGTCGATTACCAGACCCGGTTACAGGAAGCGCAATATCAGGTGAAGCTCGCCGAAGCCGAATTCACCAACGCCAAAGCCGAATATGAACGCATCCGCGAACTCAAGGCCGGCGGCGTGGTTTCCAAAGGCCAGATGGATAAAATTCAGGCGGCGTTTTCCATAGCAGACGCGCGCCTGGGCATCGCCAGGGCCAATCTGGCCAAGGCCCGGCAGAGTCTGGAGGACACCACCGTTCGCGCGCCCTATGACGGGGTGATTATCTACCAGTACAAATATGACGGGGAGTATATCTCCACCATGGGGCCGCCGGGCATGGACGGTATGGGCGGCGGCGGTGGCGGGGGACGCGGCGTCTTTGACATTTCCAAGATCGACGTGGTCGGCGCCATCGTGGAGATTCCTGAAACCAAGCTGCGTTTCGTCCGCCTTGGCGCCCCCTGCATTGTACGCATCGACGGCCTGGACAAGGAATTTCCGGGGCAGGTGGATGTGATCAATGATCAGGTCGACCCCGCCAGCCGCAAGGTGGAGCTTCGCATCCGGATAGACAACCCGGATTACACCGTCAAGCCGGGCCTCTACGCGCGCGCCACCATGTTTCCTGATCCGCGGCCCGCACTGACGCTCGACCGGCGCGCCGTTCTGGGGCCGCAGGAAGCCCAATATGTATTCACAGCGGTGAACGGACACGCCAGACAGACCCCTATCACCGTGCGAGAGCTTGACGCCCGCCGGGTGGAGGTGCTGAAAGGGCTTACCGCCGGGGATCAAGTGCTGGTCGGACCGAATCTGTTGCGCCTCCGGGACGGCGATATGATCTCGGTGGAGCTGGCCCATGTGGATTAGCGAAGTTTCGATCCGGCGGCCCGTTTTCGCCGTCATGCTGATCGGCGCGCTGGTCGCGCTCGGCGCTGTAGCGATCACACGCATCGGCTATGACCTGTTTCCCAATGTCGAATTTCCGTTCGTCAGCATTTCCTCCGTGCTGGAGGGGGCGGCGCCCGAAACCATGGAAACCGAGGTCAGCGACATCATCGAGGAACAGGTCAACACCATCTCCTCAATCGAGAGCATCCGCTCCCAAAGTTTCGAAAACCGCTCGGCGATTGCGGTCGAATTCGCACTGAGCGAAAATATCGACGTGAAGGCGCAGGACATCCGCGACAAGGTGGCGATCGCCGCCAAGGACCTGCCCAGGGATCTGGACCCGCCCGTGGTAAGCAAGGTTGACCCGGACGCCCAGCCTATCATGTCCGTCATGGTCGCGGGCGATCTGCCGATACGCGATATAACCCAGTTTGCCGACACCGTTCTGAAGGAGCGCATCCAGCGCCTGCCCGGCGTCGGTTCCGTGACGCTGGTCGGCGGGCGAGAACGCGAAGTGCGTATCTGGCTGGATGCCGACAAGATGCGCGCCTATCAGCTAACGGCTGATGACGTTATCCGCGCCATCCAGAACGAACATGCGCAACTGCCGGGCGGCCAGCTGCAGACCGCGGGCAATACCGGGGAATTTGGCCTGAAGACCATGGGAGAGGTCCGCACGGTCAGCGAATTTGGCGATATCGTCGTGGCGTTCCGCAAAGGGGGCGCGCCAACCCGGGTGCGTGACGTCGCGCGCGTGGAAGACGGCATGGAGGATGAGCGGACATTTGCCGAATTGAACGGCAAGCCTGGCGTCTCCCTGGAAGTGCGCAGGCAGTCGGGACAGAACACGCTGGATGTCGCAAAGGCCGTGAAAGCCTCCCTGGCGACAGTGCAGTCGATTACACCGGCCGGAATGGAAATCGTCGTGGCGCGCGACATTTCCACCTTCATCGAGGGGTCGATCAACGATGTGACCAAGGACATGATCATCGGCCTGGGACTGGTCGTCGTCGTGACCCTGGTGTTCCTGCTGAGCCCGCGCGCCACATTTATCGTGGCGATCGCCATGCCGGCCTCCATCATCGCCACCTTCTTTGCCTTTTATGTCGCGGGCTTTACGCTCAACATGCTGACAATGATGGCGCTGAGCGTCGCCATCGGTCTCGTTGTGGATGACGCCATCGTGGTGCTGGAGGCGATTTACCGCGCCATCGATGACGGATACCGGCCCATGGAAGCCGCGAGCGTGGGCATCAAGCGGGTGGGAAGCGCCGTGATCGCAGGCACCAACTCCATGCTTGTGGTGTTCGTGCCCATCGCCTTCATGGAAGGCATCGCCGGACGCTTCTTCTTTCAGTACGGACTTGCCGTCACTTTCTCGATAGCCGTCTCGCTGCTCGTCTCGCTGACGCTGACCCCTACCCTGTGCGCGCGTTTCCTGAAGTCTCACGCCTCCTTTGGCCCGCTGGCCCGGCGTCTCGAAGCCGGTCATCAATGGGTGGAGAGCAGCTATGGCCGTATACTCCGGTTTTCGCTTGGCCATCGCTGGATCATCGTGCTGATCGCCGTCGCCACCATTGTGGGCGGCGCCATGATCGCCGGGCAGGTGCCGATGGAGTTTTCCGGCAAGACCGACCGCAGTGAGTTCCTGGCCTCTGTCGAACTTCCCTACGGTTCCGGCATTGAGGAAACCAAACAGATCGCCAACCAGCTTGCAACGCAAATCCGCGAGCTGGACCACGTCACCAATACTTTCGTCACGATTGGCGCTGATCAGCAGGCCAGAATAAACCGGGCGAATTTCTATATCACCCTCACGCCAAAGCAGACCCGCAACGTCTCCTTTCTCGCGGTCATGCAACAGACCCGCCTGATCTTTCAGGCGGAGCCAGCCCTGCGCAAGTTTTCGATTTCCGAAGTGCCATGGATATCTGGCGCCAATGCGGAAGATTTCGATATCGATTACGCCGTGCGCGGGTCTAATCTGCAGGAACTCGAAAAGTTTTCGAATGAATTGATGGCGGAAATGCGCAAAAGCGGTATATTCGTTGATGTCCAGTCCAGCTTTGAAACCGGCAAACCTGAAATACAGATTCAAGTCGACCGTCAACGCTCCGCGGATCAGGGCGTGTCGGTCCGCACCCTGGCATCGACGGTCCGCGCTCTCGTCGGGGGGATTGACGTCGCGACCTATGAAGAAGATGGACTGAGATATGACGTCCGCCTCCGCCTTGAAGAGGGGCAGCGCAATGATCTGTCAAAACTGGAGCAGATACAGATCAGAGGCGCCAGCGGTTCTCTGGTGGACCTTCCAAATGTCGCGGAAATCAAGGTGGCCGCAAGCCCGGCGCAGATTAACCGAAAGGACCGTCAGCGGGCGATCGATGTGTATGCCACGGCCGCGATGGGCGTTCCCTTGTCTGTCGCCACCGACAAGGTGGACGAGATCGTCGGGAAAATAGGCATGCCGGAGGGATATTCCGGCAGCCATGAAGGCAAATCCCGCCGCATGCGCGATTCGGCTGAAGCTGTACAATTCGCCTTCATGATCGCCATCGTCGCCCTCTATATGATCCTGGCCAGCCAGTTCAACAGTTTTACCCAGCCGCTGGTCATCATGCTGACGGCGCCGCTATCCTTTCTTGGGGCCTTCGCCGCGCTTTACGTCACGAATCAGCCCATTACCCTGTTTGCGCAGATCGGCCTGATCGGCCTGATGGGTGTGGTGATGAAGAACGGCATTCTGCTGGTGGATCAGGCCAATCGTTTCCGCGAGGAAGGCGCAACCCCGCGCGAGGCCATTCAGCGCGCAGGGCCCATTCGCATGCGCCCCGTTCTGATGACCGCCTTCGCCATGATATTCGGCATGGTGCCCCTGGCGGTGTCCAACAGTCAGGGTTCGGAGTTCCGCATGGGGCTTGGCATTCTGATGATCGGCGGAATGATCTCATCCACCCTGCTGACCTTTGTGGTGGTGCCCGTGGCTTACACT
>DMKG01000024.1:10003-11555 GCA_003454415.1 Alphaproteobacteria bacterium | reverse complement strand
TGCCGGCGATCTGGTGGCTGCTGCGCGCAATCCCGCCGGCGCCGCGTCATGAATGGTTTCCGCCGCTTCGTCTGATGCTTGGCTTGCAGGCGGCGCAGCAAAGCCCGGCGCATATGCCCTGGTGGCTGCTGATGTTACGGATGGTGATTGCGGCGGCGGCGATCCTGGGACTGTCTCAACCCATCCTTAATCCGGCTGTGCAGGAAAAGCAGGGGGGGCTCAAAATCGTCGTGGTCGATGATGGCTGGGCTGCTGGCGCGCAATGGCCCGCGCGCCGCGCCGCGCTGGAGGCGCTCGTGGGGCAGGCGGAGCGAAATGCGCAGCACGTGCTGATTCTGACCACGGCGATGAAAGCAAATGGCGAACCGGCAAGGATCCTGACAGCGGACACCGCGAGGGCGATGGCGTCGGGTTTGCGTCCCATGCCCTGGCATGCGGACCGCGCCGCCGCGGCCCGGCGGCTTGGGGAGCTGGATTTCGAGGGTTTTCGCGGCAATATCGCCAGCGTGTGGATCAGCGACGGTCTGGCGAGGCCAGACGATCAGGAAGGGGCGCGTGAACTCGGCCGGCGGCTTGCGGCCCTGGGGCCGCTGCGTATTCTGCAGGATCCGGCAGCGCAGACGCCGGTGATCCTTACCCGGCCGGAACCCGTACCCGATGGTTTCAGGCTTACCGGCCTGCGGGCCAGAGGCGGGCGGGCGCAGACTGTGGCGCTGCAGGCTGTGGGCGAGGATGGGCAGATATTGGCCGTCTCCCGGCTGGATTTTGGCCAGGCTGACACACAGGCGGTGGCGCAGATGACGCTGCCCATAGAAGTGCGCAACATGGTTACACTCATTCGCATGGATGGGGTGCGCTCGGCCGCCGCCGTATGGCTGCTCGATGAAAGCTGGCGCCGCCGTACAGTGGGAATTGTCAGCAGTTCCGGCATGCAGACGGCGCAGCCTCTGCTCGATGATCAATTTTATCTGCAACGGGCCATGACGCCGTTTGCCGATATCCGAAAAGGCGCGATCGGGCAATTGCTGGAGACGCCCTTATCCATACTGATGCTTGCGGATATCGGGCGAATTGTCGCTGAAGACCGGACACGGGTTGAGGACTGGCTTGACAAAGGCGGGATGCTGGTGCGTTTTGCCGGGCCGCGCATGATGGAGCAGAGTGACGATCTGCTGCCGGTCCGTCTGCGCCAGGGGGGGCGGGCGCTGGGGGGCGCGTTGTCCTGGGAAGCGCCGGCCGCACTTGCGGCTTTCCCGGAAAACAGTCCGTTTTATGGGCTGGAGATTCCCGGGGACATCACGGTTTCGCGCCAGCTTCTGGCGGAGCCGGAAAACGGACTGGTTGAAAGGACATGGGCCAGTCTGCGCGACGGCACGCCGCTGGTTACCGCTGCGCGTAAAGGAAAAGGGTGGATCGTTCTGTTTCATGTTACCGCAAACACCCGCTGGTCCAGCCTTCCGCTCTCGGGCCTTTATGTGCGCATGCTGCAGCGGATCGTGGAATTTTCAGCCCGGACGGCTGAAGCGCCGCCGGAAGCTCAGAACAAGCAGGC
>DMKG01000024.1:6829-9837 GCA_003454415.1 Alphaproteobacteria bacterium | reverse complement strand
CGCCGCCAGAAGCTCAGAACAAGCAGGCCGAGACGCTGTACGCCAGGGCCATACTGGATGGCGAGGGCCAGTTGCGCGCCCCCTTCGATGACGTTCTCCCCTACACTCCAGCCAAGGCCAGTCCTGAAATCGGCCCGCATCACCCCCCCGGATATTATGGCGCGGATTCCTTCCGGGCGGCGCTGAATCTGGACAGGGACGCCGCCCATTTGCAGGGCCTCCCGGAACTGCCCGGCGCCAGGGTCCATGATTTCGCACCCGAAGAGGAAATAGGGCTGAGCCCCTGGCTGCTGAGCTTCGCGCTGGTTCTGCTCCTGATTGACGGGGCTGTCACCCTTCTCCTGCTCAGGCGGCTTCCTGGCTGGAAAAGTCTTAAAACGCACGCGGGTATGGCCCCGGTCATCTTATGCGTCCTGTTGTTCAGTGGACTGATCAGTTCCGCAGCCGCCCAGCCGCGCGCGCAAACCCCCGCCCAGAATTCCGGAGATGACCGCCTCGCCCTGGAGGCGGCGCTGGAAACGCGGCTGGCCTATATCATTACCGGAGATGCGGGACTCGACGCAGTCAGCGCGGCGGGCCTTGCCGGATTGACGAGGGTCTTGCGCATGCGTACGGCGTTCGAGGCGGCGCCTCCGCACGGAATAAATCCCGAAACCGAAGAGCTTGTGTTCTACCCGCTGATTTACTGGCCGATGACCGGCAAACAGCTTCCTCTTACGGACAAGGCGCTGGCGCGGATCGACGCCTATATGAAAAATGGCGGTACGATTTTATTCGACACGCGCGATCAGTTGACGGCTTTCAATCTTCCCCGATCAGCTGAAGATGCGGCGGGCCCGGGCGAAACGGTATTGCGCCGGATTTTGGGCGGGCTGGACATCCCTCCGCTTGCGCCGCTGGCGGAAGATCATGTTCTGAACAAATCCTTTTACCTGTTGCGTGATTTTCCTGGCCGTTACAGTGGCGGCAGGATCTGGGTGACGGCTTCGGCCAACAGCTATATGGACGCCAATAGCGTTGATGTGGTTTCCAGCATCCTGATCGGCGCCAACGACTGGGCGGCCGCCTGGGCGGTGGACTGGAGTGGGGAACCGCTCATGAATATCGGGTCGGGCGGGGCGCGCCAGCGCGAACTCGCCTACCGCGCCGGCGTCAATCTGGTGATGTACGCCCTTACAGGTAATTACAAGGCGGATCAGGTGCATATGCCAGCGCTGCTGGAGCGGCTTGGCCAATGAGCGTCGCGCTGCAGGGCATGATAGGGTGGGGAGCGTTCTCCCTTCTTGCTGTCCTCTCTCTGATGCTGGCGGCTTATGGGTTCTATGTCCGCGCGCCGGGCGCCCTCTTCCGGGCGCTGGCCATGGGCTTCCTGCTCGCCGCGCTCGCAAATCCGGTGCTCATCACGGAAAAACGGGAACCGGCCCCAGATATCGCGCTGCTGATCAATGACCAGAGCCCCAGCCAGGCGCTGGATGGCCGCAGCCAGCAGGCCAGCGACGCCGAAGCGCTGTTGCGCAAAAAAATCTCCTCGCTGCCCAATCTTGAATTGCGCACGGCCACGATCCGGGGCTCTGCGGATGGAACGCGTCTGTTCGAGGCCGTGCAGAATCTTCTGCGTGACACGCCGGCGGACCGGATTGCCGGCGTCATTCTTCTGACCGATGGACAGGTGCATGACGCGCCAAGCGGCGCGGCGCTGGCGAAGTTGCCACGACCAGTGCACGCCGTGCTGACCGGCGATCCGAAGCGGGGTGACCGGCGGCTGGTCATCGAACAGGCGCCCAGATTCGGCATCGCCGGCGACACGGTTTCACTAAGTCTGCGTTACGAAAATCAGGGCGCGGGAGAGACGCCGGATGAAACCGCCATGCTCAGCTTTCGCCTGGACGAAGGCAAGCCGCAACAGATCAGATTGCGCAAGGGTGAAAATCACGAACTGGAATTCAAACTCGAACACGCTGGCGAGAATATCGTAACCCTTGAAATCGAGCCCCTGGAGGGGGAGCTCAGCACACGCAATAACCGCCTGGCGCTGACCATCAACGGATTACGGCAGCGGTTGCGGGTATTGCTGGTGTCCGGTGAGCCAAACCCGGGCGAGCGGACATGGCGCGACCTCTTGAAGGCCGATCCCTCCGTTGATCTGGTGCATTTCACTATTTTGCGTCCGCCTATGAAACAGGACGGAACGCCGGTCGAAGAGCTGGCGCTGATCTCCTTTCCCACGACGGAACTGTTCATACAAAAACTGCATGAATTCGATCTGGTCATTTTTGACCGTTACCAGCAGGGCGGGGTGTTAGGTTTTTCCCATTTTGACAATATCGCCAGCTATGTGGAAAAAGGCGGCGCATTACTGACGGTTGCAGGACCGGAGCCTCTGGGCGGGGACAGTCTGTACCGCACGCCGCTTGCGGTTGTCTTCCCCGGTCATCCGACTGGAAAAGTGCATAATGGGGGCTTCAAACCCCAGTTGACGGATACGGGATTGCGCCATCCCGTCACCAGTAGCCTGCCCGGCGCCAATAAATCCGTTGATCCCGGAGATATCCCGCAATGGGGCCGCTGGTTCCGCGTGGTGGAGACGGAACGGCTTTCAGGCCATGTGCTCATGGCGTCGCCGCAGGGCATGCCTTTGCTGATACTGGATCAGTTCGGCGAAGGGCGCGTGGCGCAAATTCTGTCCGATCACGGCTGGCTGTGGGCGCGCGGTTTCGAACAGGGCGGGCCACAGGCGGAATTACTGCGCAGGCTGGTGCACTGGCTTATGAAAGAGCCCGATCTCGAAGAAGAAATGCTTCAGGCGCAGGAAGCCGACGGGCGTATCACGATCATACGGCGCAGCCTGCTGGAGGGACCGCAAAACGTGAAGGTGACCTATCCGGACGGCCACAGCCAGCCCGTCGCCATGACCGTGACGGCGCCCGGCGTCTGGCAAGGGGGGTTGGAGGCGCCCGAACCTGGCATCTACCGGATAACGGACGGCGTTCTCAAAACGCTCGTGGCGG
>DMKG01000024.1:3736-6714 GCA_003454415.1 Alphaproteobacteria bacterium | reverse complement strand
AATTCTCAAAACGCTCGTGGCGGCGGGCCAGGCCGTTCCGGCGGAATATGCAGATCTGCAATCAACCGCAGAGATTTTACAGCCCGTCACACAGGCCACGGGCGGCGGCCTGTTCTGGCTGCGCAGCGACGGGACGCCGGCCATACGCCGGATTCAGGCTGGCCGCGATTTGGCCGGTTCAAACTGGCTGGGGCTGCGCGATAACGCGCGCTATCGCGTCCTGGCGCAGCGGCAGATTCCGCTTCTGCCACCCTGGTTGCTGCTTTTGCTGGGTGGAGGGGCGCTCGCTCTTGCCTGGCGCGCGGAAGGCCGATAGGGATTTGCAGGATGTACCGGCTTGATGCAGGCCCCTCTCCTTGCCGGCCGCGGTCTGTTTCTAGGGAAGCGAAAAAGCCTGGTTCAGACGTGCGGCATAGACTTCGCTGCTGAACTGGCGCGCGCCTTCACGCGCGCGATGGCCGATGGCGAGGCGCAATTCGGGATTGTCGCGCAGCCGGTGGAGCCACTCCGCCGCGGCCCTGATGTCCGGCTCCGCCCAGCTCTGGTCCGGGAAATGATAATTTCCCTGCGGATCAACGGCTGGGATGAGCCGGCAGGGTACGGGACAGCCATTTTCCCTGTTCAGGAATTCGGCCGTCGAGGACCAGTCGCTGACAATGACCGGTTTGCCCAGAACCATGGCCTCCGCCGCCAGCAGGCCAAATCCTTCTGAACGATGCAGGCTCATCACCGTATCCGCGGCCGCCAGCAGGGAGAACACTTGCTGGCGCGTCAGGGTCTGGGTGACCAGTTTGATATTATCCGCGCCGTCTATGGCCGCCCGCAACTGGCGCAGGCCTTCCGGCCAGACGCCGCCATGCATCATCTTGACGATCAGGCATGCCTTGGGGTCATCGCCAAAGGCATGCCGGAAGGCCTTGATGACGGCGAGGGGGTTTTTACGCTCGAATCCTGACGCCATATTGAACATGGTGACGGCCAGAAATCCCTGGCCCGCCATCTCTCTCCATGGAAGGGGATCGAGATTTTCCGGCAGGCTCACCGCATGGGGGATGATCCGCACGGGACCGGCGAATTCCTGCCGCACGGCGCTCGCCACAAAGGCGCTTGGCGTCCAGATCTCATGCACCAGGCGGCAGCCCACGCGCCATTCAGCGGGCAGACGGGGTAATTCCCAATGCCAGACGCCGATGATGCGCTTTCCCTCGACAAGCGGACGTCCGAGCCAGTGCAGCGCATAGGGAACGAAAGGTCCGCTGACATGCAGAATCAGGGCGCCAGGGCCAGGCCGGGCTGAAGGTGTCGATGGGTTCAGGGGTTGACCCAGATCGCCCGTGCCAAGAAGCGAATCGCTGAGATCGGCGGCGCTGCAATCTATTCCGGCGTCCTGCAGGGCGGCCAGACTGAGCCGGGCGGACTCCCCCAGCCCGCTCGCGGATCGGAGCACCCCCGCCACCGCCACTGGCGGGGGCGCGGCGGGGGGGGGCGGGAAGCTGCGCACGGCAAGATCATAGGCCTTGATGAAGAGAGCCCGGCGCGCGCGCCGGGGAATCAGACGCCAGGCCTGGCGCAGGGGAGGCGGCAAAATGGTCATACCGCAATTAAACACGCCCCCTTCCAGCGCGCAATCGCGCGCTGGCGGTCATCTCCCGCTCGGGCAGGTCCTAACCGGTGGCGATATAGTTTTTCAGGGCTTCGGTTTCGGCCATCTGTTCCGCGATAAGATATTTGACAACATCGCCGATTGAAACGATCCCCAACAGCGCGCCGTTCTCCACAACAGGAAGGTGGCGGACGCGTCTTTGCGTCATGCGCTCCATCAGCGCAGCCAGGGTTTCGTCAGGCGTGCAGGTTTCCAGTTCTTTGGTCATGAGGTCCCGCACCCGGTAATGCATGAGCGCCCCGGCATGCCGCGCCAGCCCGTGCAGCATGTCCCTTTCGGACAGAATGCCCAGAACTTCGCCGTCGGCCGCCCGCACAAGAACCGAGCCGATGCCGCGTTTTGAAAGGGTCCTTGCCGCGGAAAGCGCAGAATCCTCCGGCCCGACGGAAATGACCTCACCCCCCTTATCCCTCAAGATGTCGGCAACAAGCATGTGCGCCTCCTGTCATGTGGAAAGGTGCGTCTGACGGTCGAAACAGCCAGACGCCTTTAGTATGCGCTGGATTGCGCAGGCTGACAAGGGGATGGGCGGAAAGGAAATGTTTGATTTATAACAGATTCAGGCGGGAATGCTCACGCGCCAGAAAGGCGCCGGACCAGGTGTTGCGCACCTCCGCCTCCATTTCATCCAGAAAACGGTCCTCGTGTTCGGGATCGTGGTGGAAGATCGCCAGACTCTTGACATTTGCAGCCTGACACAGGCGCACCCCTTCCTGCCAGGTGGAATGGCCCCACCCTATCTTGGCGGGAAATTCCTTGTCCGTGTAGGTGCTGTCATAAATGACCAGATCCGCGCCTTCGATCAGTCCCAGTATATTCTGGTCGGGCTTGCCGATGACGTGTTCGGTATCGGTGACATAGCAGACTGATTTTCCGCGATGTTCGATCCGGTATCCTGTTGCGCCGTCCGGGTGGTTGAGCCGCGCCGTCTTGACATTGATCCGGGAGCTGAGCACGAAGCTTTCGCCGGCTGTGAAGTCCGTATAGTTAACCTTCGCCTTCATGACTTCCAGAGGAACCGGAAAGAAAGGATGGGTCATCTGACCGGAAAAGACATTGCGAATATTGAGATCGCTGCGCAAATGCCCCGCCATGACCTCAAACTCGTAATCCGGGCTGAACGCCGGAGAGAAAAAGGGAAAACCGCTGATGTGATCCCAGTGGGTATGCGACATAAGGACAGTGGCGCGCCTGACGTTCTTTCTCACCAGCCAGTGGCCAAGATTGCGCATGCCCGTCCCCGCGTCGAGAATGATGCGTTCGCCGCCGCAGGCGATTTCTATGCAGCTTGTATTCCCGCCATACTGGATATGAT
>DMKG01000024.1:2502-3545 GCA_003454415.1 Alphaproteobacteria bacterium | reverse complement strand
CCCGCCATACTGGATATGATTGGCGCCAGGACAGGCGATGCTGCCACGAACCCCCCAGAACTTCACCTTGAAAGCCATGACCTTTCTCCTGCCGGATTATCCCGCGATTTTACATCCCCATGTCCCGGTTCCGGCTTCCTGTCCGTGAAATGCGCACCCGCTAGGTGAGCACGAACCAGAGTGACACTGACAAGTAAATGATTCCCATACGGTTCCGGAGGCGATGCGTATTGAAAAATTCCTGCTTCCGATGCCTGGGAACACATCCATTCCACTGAATTTAGGTATCATAAATAAATTTTTACTGTGGATTAATATATGTTTTCATTCAACTCGTAACGTTTAATGGAGCAAAGTCGTTTTTCGGTGTGATAAGGATCACACTTTTTCCCCTATTGAAGGATTAACAGGCAAGTTGAAGATAGAACCCTTATAGCGGCTATAAGAACATTAGTGGCTATGATGCTTGGATGTCACAGGTTTCTGGAAAGTTTACCTGGTTCATGCTTTCGTAGGGCGGCTTATTGCTTCTACTTCCCTTCCGCCATGCTGGCCTCTGATGCTATCAGACCCGTAATATGATAATCTGGCGAACCCCGCCTGCTTCATTCTGGAAAAAAATGGATATGGAACAAAGATTTAACCGTAAGGTGCATCCGGTGATTCTGTCTGGGGGGTCTGGCAGCCGTTTGTGGCCAATATCCAGAAGCATGCATCCAAAACAGCTACAGCCATTAATTTCCAAATTCAGCATGATCCAGGAAACGGCGTTGCGCTTTGTGGATGGGAGCCTTTTTCCAAGCCCTGTGGTTATCTGCAACCATGAACACCGTTTCATCATAGCGGAACAGCTGCGGGAGGCCGGCATACCCCCAGGGCATCAGATATTGGAGCCGGCCGGTCGCAACACGGCGCCGGCCGCCGCCGTGGCCGCCCTGTGTCTGCAGGCCAGCGATCCGGGCGCGATCCTGCTGATCGTTCCGGCGGATCACGCGATCAACGACATCTCCGCCTTTCTGCATGCCATCGGCGCGGGCGCCAGG
>DMKG01000024.1:0-2326 GCA_003454415.1 Alphaproteobacteria bacterium | reverse complement strand
CTGCCGCCTTTCTGCATGCCATCAGCGCGGGCGCCAGGGCGGCTGAGTCAGGATATCTGGTGACCTTCGGCATTCAGCCGGACAAGCCGGAGACCGGGTTCGGCTATCTGAAAAAGGGCGATGAAATTCCTGACGCGGGAGCGGCGTCCGCCCTGTTCAGGGTTGAGCGTTTTGTCGAAAAGCCCAGCCTGGAGGTCGCCGAGGAATATCTGCGATCCGGAGACTATTTCTGGAACAGCGGCATCTTCATGTTCCGCGCGGATCAGTTTCTGGAAATTCTGGGCCGCCTGCGTCCTGACATGCTGGAAGCCTGCCGTCAGGCTGTCGCCAGGGGAAAACATGATCTGGATTTCTTCCGGCTGGATCATGACGCCTTCCTGGCCTGCGAATCCGATTCCATCGATTACGCGGTCATGGAGCATGCGGACAATGTGGCGATGATTCCGGTCAATATGGGATGGAGCGATGTCGGCTCCTGGTCCTCGCTCTGGGAAATAGGCGAAAAGGACAGCGCCAACAATCTTTTGCTTGGGGATGTGATCGCGGAAGGCAGCAAGAACAGCTATATCCGCTCGGAACACCGGCTGGTCACGGCGATCGGCGTTGAAAATCTGGTCATCATCGAAACCACAGACGCCGTGCTGGTCGCCAACCGTGACCAGACGCAATATGTGAAGGAGGTGGTGGAGCATCTCAAACGGCAGGGACGCGAAGAGCATTCCACCCATCGCAGGGTGTACCGGCCGTGGGGATTTTATGAGAGCATCGCCGAAGGCGAACGGCATCAGGTGAAGCATCTGATGGTGAAGCCCGGCGGAAAATTATCCCTGCAAATGCATCATCACCGGGCAGAGCATTGGGTGGTGGTGCAGGGAACGGCAAAGGTGAGCCGTGACGGGGAAACCCTGTTGCTGGCTGAAAATGAATCGATTTATCTGCCCCTGGGCTGCCGTCACCGTCTCGAGAACCCTGGCAAAACGCCCCTTAGCGTCATCGAGGTGCAATCAGGGGGCTATCTGGGCGAAGACGATATCGTCCGTTTCGAGGATGTGTATAAACGCGAAGACCAGCCCTGAGCCAACCGCGCATCTTCGGGCTTTGCCGCCTAGAACAGGGCGACGCCGAAGAGCGCTCCGTGGAAATACATCAGCAATAACACGATCAGAACCGCCACGGCCGGCCGCCACAGGCCGATTTCGCCGGGTTTGAACTGGTTCCTTCCGCCCAGTATCGCGGCAAAGGGAACGATAGAGGTAACGGCGGCGAATTGCGGCCACTGTCCGGCAAAGGCTCTGGCTTTCTTGCGGTCGATCAGCCAGGGGCCAAGTCCCGCCAGGATCAAAAACACGCCAAAGAAAACCAGCGATGCGGCGTCGGGATTAAGCGCCATATGCGCCAGCGCCCACAAGACCGCGCCCACCATGAAAGGATGCCGGGTGATCCGGATGAGGCCGCTTGCGGGCGCGGGCGATTGCAGCAGCGCCTCCTGATTGACCGTGGTGGGATTGGGGCTGAGCACTCCAAGCATCGCCAGAGCGAGTCCAATGAAGGCGACCAGCATCGCCAGCAAGGACGCAAATTCCGGGAGCGCCCATGACTGTGTCCTCTCCATCCTGGCGTAAGCCCAGATCAGCCAGGCGATACCTGCAAAGGAGAGCAGGGAGAATGCCCCCTGATAGGGCAGCGTTCCCAGGCGCGCAATCAGCCAGCCGCGCAGGGGTGTGCTGGAAATGAAAATATGGATGCCGATAAAAAACAGCCCCGCCGCTATTAACATTCCCATATTGTCCTCCCCCGTAAATCAGTCTGTGGTGGTGGCCTCAATCCTGTTGATTTCCCGCAGAGTCCACTGCGCCGCCTGGCGCATGACCTTGCCCAGGGTTTCGTCAAAGCTCTGAACGATGGCGGTTGTATCCGTGCCGGATGCCGGTTCGATCTGGTCGAAGGTCCGGGAAGCGACGATCCGCGCCTCGGGCATTTTGACCAGTTTCGTATTCAGACGGACATGAATCTTCGGTGAACCATCCTGGAAATACTCCGCCTGAAACTCACGCAGATCGCTCTTGAGGCTGTAGTCCGGCCGCAATCCAATGGACTGGCGGCCGACGGGGGTGATCCGCCCCGTATTTTCAAACGATTCCACCAGCAGGACCTGCACCATATGCGGCGCCCGGTCGGCCCATCGGACGCCCGCGAAATATTTGATCTCGATGGGAGAGGGACGCAGTGCGATCCGGTCGGAATTCAGCCCGCGGGCGGCGCTGGGCTCCTCGACCAGCAGCTGCTTGTCGATAGAGGGAAGAGATCCTTCCCTCTATCGACAAGC
>DMKG01000225.1 GCA_003454415.1 Alphaproteobacteria bacterium | reverse complement strand
AGATGGCGTGGTCCGAATCGCGGCCATTGGATGCAGGGGCGTTACGTGCCCTCACTTCTGGCGGCGATCGGCGGGGTGATCGAGCAGCATCTGATCACGACAGGTTTCATGGCGGGGGGTAGCGCGCCTGCCAGCGGCGGCGCGCGGCAGGCCGCCCCTGGCGGCGGCGCTTCCTTCGTGACGCAGGAACCGGAGGCCATGCACTTGCGGCCTTGCCCGAAATGCCATGCCCCTGCGGTGTCGCGGATTGAGGGTTGCGACGCCTGCATGAATTGCGGCTATTCCCGGTGCGGATAATATGAGGGCGTGCAAGGGTTTCGATATTCGCGAGGATGATCTTTCGGGAGATCAGGCAAGGGAGCTGATCGTCCTGCACTTGAAAGGCATGCATGCGAATTCCCCGCCCGGCAGCGTGTTCGCCCTGGACCTGAGCGGTCTGAAAGACCCCTCCGTGACCGTCTGGTCCGCCTGGCGCGGAGAAAAGATCGCGAGCATCGGCGCCTTAAAAATGCTGGGGAGGGATCAGGCCGAAGTGAAATCCATGCGGACGCATCCCGATTTCCTGCGCAAGGGCGCGGCCGCCCAGCTCCTCGAATATATTATCAACGGGGCGCGGGAACGTGCTGTGCGTGTATTAAGCCTGGAGACCGGCAGCGGTGACGCTTTCGAACCCGCGCTGGCGCTTTACCGCCGGCGCGGATTCGTCCGGGGGGAACCTTTTGGCGGCTATATTGCGAGCGCATTCAACCAGTATTTTCACCTGCGGCTCTGAGAAGGCTCAATCCCTGCTTCCCAGGGGATAGGTGCGGGCATCCCCCCGGAACGGCTGTAACAGCAGCCGGCCGAACCGCAGTTCGCACGGGTCGCGAAACTGTTCGACGCCGATTGTCATCGCCTCATGTCCCGCCTGGGGTTGCGCCCGGTAGGTTCCCATGAGCCGGTCCCACCACGGCAGGTTGAAGCCGAAATTGCTGTTCGTCTCGTGTGGCAGGACCGAATGGTGGACGCGGTGCATGTCCGGCGTAACCACAAACCAGCGCAAAATCCGGTCGCACCGCAGTGGAAGCCAGACATTGCCGTGATTGAACATGGAGGTTGCGTTCAGCACTATTTCGAAGATCACCACCGCCGCAGCTGGCGCGCCCAGTGCGACCGCAAGGCCGAGCTTGAACCCCATGGAAAGCAGAATCTCGAAAGGGTGAAAACGGGCGCCGGTGGTGACGTCGAATTCAAGATCGGCGTGATGCATGCGGTGGAGCCGCCACAACAGCGGAACGGCATGAAACAGAACATGCTGCAGATAGATGGCGAGGTCAAAAACCAGCACCGCAACCACGATCTTCAGCCAGTAAGGCAGGGGCAAACCAGGCAACAAGCCCCAGCCGCGGCTTTCCGCCAGCAAAGCCACGCCCGCAAGCGTGGCGGGGAACACAAGACGGACCAGCAGCGTATTGAACGCGACGATGCCGATATTGGCGGGCCAGCGCAGCCGGCGTCCATGCGTCTGGGGCCGCCTGGGGGACCGGAACTCCCATAGCGCCATGGCGCCGAAAACACCCAGGAAAAAGGCGAGGCGGATGACGGGTTCATACGTGCTGAGAATTCCGGATATCGTGGCGGCTCCAGCGTACGATACGTCTAGAATATCGGTTTCAGCTTTGCGAGGCGCACGGGTCCTAGCAGCATTTCACCATCCTGAAGCGTGAGCGGCAGGGAAAATTCTCCCTGATGATCCTGTGATCCGGACGAATTGCCGGCCGTGGCGCCTGCGGCCATGGCGATGACCCCGAGCGCCAGCCGCGCCCCCCTCGCCTCGTCAGGCTTGAGTTCGCCTGCGTCCTGCATGCTTTGGATCAGGGCTTCATGACCGCGCAGTTTCGCAATCATCGAGCCCAGAAGCCGGTCCTGTTTGTCCAGAGTCACGGTTCCCGTCGCTGAAAGATTGAGGGGGCCCCATCCGATCTCGAATGCGGCGATCTGCACGATCCCGCCAGCGTCGCGCCATTCGCGAACGCCCGCAACGCCGGAGCGGGGAAGCGCATCGCCTTCGATCACGCCCCTGAAATCCAGCCGTGACAATTCCGCCCCCAGGACCGGTTTCAGAAACCCCTCATAGGAAAGATTTTCCAGATTCAGGGAGAGTTCCATCAGCTTGGGCGGTTCCGGACTGCGCGGATCGGGAGTTTCATCAGCCGGCATGTCCAGCCGCGCATGCACTTGCCCATGTTCCAGCGCCAGCGGGCCGGCCGTCAGCCTGCCGCCGCTAAGCACCCCTTCCAGAATCTCCATCGCGGCGCGCGCGATCTTTCCGTGGGAAAGGATCAGACTGGCGCGGGTGTTGGCGGAGGTGAGCCGGTAGCGCTGGGCTTCCTCCCCATCAAGACGAAGGGTAAAATCCTGCGGCTGTTGCAGGGTCAGCACGATATGGTTGAGATTATAGGGCAGCACATTGGCGATCAGATGTGATGTGCGCCATTCCCACGCAGGTTCTGCGCCCGGCGAAGCAAGCCGAAGATTATGCGCCTCGGGCTGCATGCGCAGCGGAAATCCATTAACCGCAAGGCCGGTGTATTCCACGGCAAAACCCTCTGCGCGGCGCTTCGCGGCCCATTCCTCAATCCCCAGCACGATCCGGTCCGCCATCAGGAACCAGTACCAGCTATAAGCGGCAGCCAGAATCAGCACCCCTGCCCCCAGCAGGAAATAACGAAGATTGGATTTTTCCTGCACTAGGCTTTGTCCTCACACAATTTGGATCTGTCTTTGCGGGCCGCAATCAGGGACGCGCCCTGCATCTTTCAACCGCACTTACCAGTGACCGGTATTCGGCATGGAAGCCCAGGGTTCGCAAGGGGGCAACGCTTTGCCCGCCTGGAGAAGCTCGATGGAAATATTGTCCGGCGAACGGACAAAGGCCATACGGCCATCGCGCGGCGG
This sequence comes from Alphaproteobacteria bacterium, assembly GCA_003454415.1. Classification (GTDB taxonomy): domain Bacteria; phylum Pseudomonadota; class Alphaproteobacteria; order UBA11222; family UBA11222; genus UBA11222. The sequence goes on along the minus strand of DMKG01000225.1, from coordinate 4,534 downwards.
ACGGTTGATGGTCACCCCTCCATGGCGCAGGCGTTCGCAGACGGCGTAAATGTCTTCGACCTCATAAGCCAGATGGCCAAAATTGCGGGCCTCTCCGAATTCCTCCCTGTCCCAGTTATAGGTCAGCTCCACCTGCGCGGAATCGTCACCGGGCGCGGAAAGGAACACCAGCGTAAAGCGGCCTTCCTTCACTTCAAAACGGCCTTTTTCCTCAAGGCCCAGCTTGTTGCAGTAGAAATCAAGGGATTCCTCCAGATCGTTCACCCGCACCATGGTGTGCAAATATTTCATCGGTTTATCTTCCTCCCTTGTATTTACCGGCAGCCGCCGGTGATTCGGCGCTGCCGGCCGTGTCCAGATGCGCATGTTTGCGCGCATATTAGAAATCTGAAGAGGGGGAATCGCAAGCGCTTTTCCCCACACTTTGATCCATTCATCCCAAGGAATCCGCGCATGCGCCAGCCTTGCTGGCCCCGTAACGAAACTTTCATCAGTTTTTCACGAATCCCGAATGTTTTGCAGGCACACCTCGGCCAGCTTCACCAACCGGAAACAATTGGAGAAGGTAACGCGAATGTACCATCAAACAGCATTTAACCGCTGCCGGTTCGAAACGCGTCTGGCGCGGAATACGGACGAGCTTCGCGCCATTCAGCGTCTGCGCTATCAGGTATTTTACGAGGAAATGGGCGCCCTGGCCACTGCCGCGCAACAGGAAGCGCGCCTCGACGCGGACCATTACGATCCTCTATGCGATCATCTGATGGTTCTTGACCATGACACGACAGATGAAAACGGGCGTGTGCGAGTGGCCGGCGCCTACCGGCTGGGCCGCCGCAGCCAAATGCCTGAAGGCCAGAATTTCTATAGCGAAGGGGAATTCAGCCTGGGCGCCCTCAAACGTCACCCCGGCGAAATCCTGGAGCTTGGCCGCTCTTGCGTGCATCCCGATTACCGCAACCGCGCCGTTCTGGATATGCTGTGGCGCGGGCTTGGCAATTATGTCACGACCTATCAGGTCGAAATCATGTTCGGTTGCGCAAGCTTTCCCGGAACCGATCCGGACGAGATTGCGCCCGCCCTCACCTATCTGCATGAAAATCACCTGGCCCCTGAATGCCTGCGGCCGCAGGCCCTTCCCGGTCAATATGTCCAGATGCGCCGGGGCGGGCGAAACAGCATCGGCCGGCGCGATGCGTTGCGGCAGATGCCGCCCCTGATTCGCGGTTATCTCAGCGCTGGCTGCTTTGTCGGCGATGGCGCAGTGATCGACAGGGACTTCAATACCGTGGATGTTTGCGTGATGGTGATCACCCAACAATTAGGCAAAAGCTATAAGCGCCGCTATCAGGAAGCAGGTTAAGGGCCTTCATGCCGTCCCTTCTGGCAGGCGCACGTTTTTTTTCCATTATCCTGCTGACCCTTTTCTGCGCCCTGCTGCACCGGCTGGCGGCAGCGCGCGGCGCGAGACGGCAGGTCGCGCATTTCTGGTTTTGCGCAATGAATTTTTTCACTGGCCTGAGACCGCAGGTCAGTGGGCATATCCATCGCGGGAACGGCGTGCTCTACGCCGCCAACCATGTGTCCTATCTGGACATACTGGCGATCGGGGGCCTGCTCGACGCCGTATTCGTCGCCAAACAGGAAATAGCCGGCTGGCCGCTGATCGGGCGCGCCGGCAGTATGGGGGAGTGTGTGTTCGTCAGCAGGAAACCCGCAGATGTGCACAGGGAGGCGATGATGATCCGGCGGCGCCTTGAAGAAGGGCGCAATGTGATCCTTTTCCCGGAAGGCACCACAGGCTGCGGGACGGATCTGCTGCCCTTCAAATCCGCCCTGCTTGCGGCGCTGGATGGAATACCCCAGGCGAGGGTGCAGCCCGTATCCATCACCTATCCCGATCTGGAGCGCGGCGGCGTGGACACTTCGCTGGCGTGGTTCGGGGATATGGCGTTATTGCCGCATTTATGGCTGGTTCTTAAGCGCGGCTTTTCTCCCGCCCGCCTGCGGTTTCATCCTGTATTGAACGCGGCGGATTTTTCTGACCGGAAACTGCTGGCGGCGGCCTGTCAATCCCGCATCGCCAGTGGGATGAGCCTGAATCTCGATGAAGCGGCTGAAGAAAATGCGCTGCAACCGGAAACCCTGATGGCCCCGCAACCCGCCTTGCCTGCCGGGTGATCTGGTTTTCCCTATCCTGCGGCCGAGAATCAGCTAAATAATCAGGTGCTTGCAAATAAACGCCATGCGGTTTGCAGAGTGCGGTGTTATTCTTCTAGTGACCCGAATCTGAAGTTCGCCACATTTATCCGCAAGATCTGAATGAGCTCCGGATTCATTAGGAGCACCAGAAAATTTATGATTCTAGTGTGGTTTTGGATTTGAAGCTGCCGTAAATATCCGCCGTGTTAAATAGCAGCAACTTCAAATCCACCACATTAGGCAAAGCTGACGCCGCGGCGTCTTCTGCTGTGAGGAATGGGATTGAAAACCGTTATACTTGCCGGTGGCTATGGCACCCGCATTTCAGAGGAATCGCATCTGCGCCCCAAGCCGATGATTGAGATCGGCGGCCGACCGCTTCTTTGGCATATCATGAAGCTGTACAGCCATCACGGGCTTGACGATTTCATCGTCTGCGCCGGATACCGCGGCTATATGATCAAGGAATATTTTGCGAACTACGTGCTGCACGCTTCGGACGTCACCGTGGATTTGCGCGCCCATGAAATCACCTATCACAAGCGCAGCGCCGAAGCCTGGAGGGTGACCATCATCGACACGGGCGAAGACACCCAGACCGGCGGCCGAATCGGACGGATCGCGCATCACCTGCCGGAGAAAGAGCCTTTCTGCATGACCTATGGCGACGGGCTGGCGGATGTGGACATTACCGGCCTGATCCGCTTTCACAAGCGCATGGGCCGTCAGGCGACGGTTACCGCCGTGCATCCGCCGGGGCGTTTCGGTTCGCTGGAGGCGGAGGATCATATCGTGCGCAGTTTCGCCGAAAAGCCCCCTGGCGACGGGGGCATGATCAATGGCGGCTTCTTCGTTCTGGAGCCTGAAGTCCTGGCGCGCATTAGCGGGGATCAGACAGTATGGGAGAAAGCCCCGATGGAGGAGCTGGCCCGTGACGGGCAACTGGCCGCCTATCTGCACCAGGGATTCTGGCAGCCCATGGATACGCTGCGCGACAAGCATCTTCTGGAGCGCCTGTGGACGGAGGGCGCGCCCCCCTGGCGGGTCTGGCCATGAGCATCTTCGCACGGCCGGCCAGGTGCCGCTTCTGCAACAGCCTGCTACTTCACAGTCTTGCAGATCTGGGCGAAACGCCGCTGGCCAACGCCTTTGTGGCCCCGGAAAATCTGTCCCACCCCGATCCGGTCTATCCGCTGCATGTCAGAGTGTGCGAGAACTGTTTTCTGGCGCAGGTGGATACAGCCATCCCGGCGCAGGAAATCTTCAGTGACTATGCGTATTTTTCCTCTTATGCGGCGAGCTGGGTGGAGCATGCCCGCCGCTATGCGCAGGAGATGATCGCCCGCTTCTCCCTGAACGGCGCCAGCAAGGTGATCGAAGTGGCGAGCAATGACGGCTATCTGCTGCGCCATTTCGCGCAAGCCGGTATTCCCGTTTTGGGGGTCGAGCCCGCAGCCAATGTGGCGGCGGCGGCGCAGTCCCTGGATATTCCCACGGAGATCGCGTTTTTCGGCGCCGAAACGGCGCGGGATCTGAAAAGCCGGGGGCATATGGCTGATCTGATGACGGCCAATAACGTGCTGGCGCATGTGCCGGACATCAATGATTTTGTCACGGGCCTCGGAATTGTGCTGAAACCCGAAGGCGTACTGACGGCTGAATTTCCCCATCTCCTGCGTCTGATGGAGGAAAGCCAGTTCGACACGATTTATCACGAGCATTATTCCTATTTCTCGCTGGCGTCGCTGGAGCGGATTCTGGCGGCTCACAAGCTTCGCGCGTTTGACGTGGAGCAGCTTTCCACCCATGGCGGCAGCCTGCGGGTCTATATCTGCCATGCCGCGGCGTCGTATGCGGCCAGCGCCGCATTGCAGGATCTGCGCAACACGGAAAGAGCGGCGGGGATGGAGCGGATGGAAACCTATCAGGGGTTTGCCGCACGGGCCGTCAAGGTGAAGGCGGCGCTGCTGGATTTTCTGGAAAACGCCAGGCGGCAGGGAAAAAAAGTGGCCGCCTATGGCGCCGCCGCCAAGGGCAATACGCTGCTGAATTTCTGTGGCGTGACCCGGGGCGACATCGATTTCGCCGTGGACCGCAATCCCCATAAGCAGGGCCGCTATCTTCCCGGCAGCCGCATCCCGGTGCTGGCGCCCGAGGCGCTGTTCGAGGCGAAGCCCGATTATGTGCTGATCCTGCCCTGGAATCTGGCGGAGGAAATACGCAAGGACATGGCGGGCATCGCGGACTGGGGCGGGAAATTCGTCACCCCCATCCCCATGCTGCGGATCTGGGACTAGGCCGATGCGCGCCATGGTTCATCCTGCGGCGGGGG
>DMKG01000063.1 GCA_003454415.1 Alphaproteobacteria bacterium | reverse complement strand
AGTCTCGCCATGGCGGTGAGGGCCGCCGGCAGCGTGACCCTGGTGCTGGGGGTTCTGGTTCTGGCCGGCGCCCTGGCGGCGGGCAATGCCCGGCGGGTTTATGACGCCGTTGTACTGAAAGTACTGGGCGCCGCACGCAGCCATATCCTGCGCGCCTATGCGCTGGAATACGCCATTCTGGGTCTTTCGGCTGCGCTGCTGGCCAGCGGGATCGGGTCGCTGGCCGCCTGGCTGATTGTGACGGAACTCATGCGGACGGAATTCGTGTTTCTGCCCGGGGTCATCGTGTTGACGGCGGGCATAAGCCTGACGGTGACGGTATTTCTGGGCCTTTCCGTTACCTGGCGGGCGCTGAACCAGAAGCCGGCAAGTCTTTTGCGCGCATCCGAATGACAGAAATTTTACAGATAAATCAAAAACAAAGAAGGGCCGAAGAGGGTAGAAAGGTCAGCTTGAAGTAGTGAACGGGTTTACCTATATTCGCTTTTGAAGGATTCTATACGGGAGAAACACGCAAATGGCCGAATTCGAACGCAACATCGCCGCCCAGACGGGGGCCGCCGCACCCGCCATCGATCAGGGGCTGCGCGAATATATGCTGCGGGTCTACAATTACATGGCCTCTGGCCTGGCCCTGACTGGCATTATCGCCTATCTGGGCTATCGTACGGATATTTATACGGCGATTGCCGGATCGCCGCTTATCTGGGTGGTCATGCTGGCCCCGCTGGGGGTGGTTTTTTACCTAAGCGCCCGCATAAATTCCATGACCTTTTCCTCGGCGCAAACCTGGTTCTGGGTATATGCCGGGCTTGTGGGGCTGTCCCTCTCGGGGATCTTCTACATCTATTCCGGCGTCAGTATTGCGCGGGTGTTCTTCATCACGGCGGGCATGTTCGGCGCGATGAGCCTGTATGGTTACACCACGCACCGGGATCTGACAGGGTTTGGCTCGTTTCTGTTCATGGGCCTGATCGGGGTGCTGATCGCCTCCGTCGTGAATATCTTCCTGGCTTCAGCAGCGCTGCATTTCGCCGTTTCGGTGATCGGCGTGCTGGTGTTTACTGGTCTGACGGCCTATGACACCCAGAAAATCAAGGAAATGTACTATGAGGGCGACGGCTATGAAGCCGCCGGCAAGAAGTCGATCATGGGAGCTTTGGCGCTCTATCTTGACTTCCTGAACCTGTTCCTGATGATGCTGCGCCTGATCGGCGGCAACCGCGAATAACTGAGCCAGATTTTCCTGGAAAAACCCCGCGGAACCTCTGCGGGGTTTTTTTATGGCACGATTTTAAGCAGCTTGCGTTCCAGCACCCGCAGCACCTGCGTCAGTTCACGCCCCCGCTTCAGCACCTGACCCCCGGCTCCGGTAATCACATACTGCCCCTGACGCTGCGCCAGGGCAGGCTGCTTTTCAATGCGGCAGACCGGCATCTCGCTGGCGCGCCGGAAGGCGGAGAAAACCGCTCTGTCCCCGAGACCGTCTATTGCGTAATCACGCCACTCCCCCGCCTGCACCATCCGGCCGTAGAGGTTCAGAATCACGGTCAATTCCTGCCGGTCGAAAAAAACCTGAACGTTGCCGGCCCCCTGTCTGGGCGCCATCTTGCCGGAAGCCCGCATGACGCGGGCAAACTGTATGGGGATCGTATCGCTCACGAGCTGATCTTAGACGTCAAGCCGTAACATTGGCAAGCAGTGCCGCCGCAATTTCCAAATTGAAAAATGCGTATTAATCCCTTATATAAGTATCATTATTTATAATATTGTAAGTAAATATGCCAGATAAGAGCAACTCAACATTTGAGGAGGGAAACCAGCATGGCCGGGAATGACGTTGAGGAAAAAGGCCGCGCAGCGGCGCAAAAATCATTGGACCAGGTCACGCTGATCGACCCTGACGTGATCGAATGTCCCTATCACACCTACAAGAAGCTGAGGGAGGAGGCGCCGGTCTACAAAGACCCCGTGGCCGGTTTTTATATCGTTTCCTGTTATAATGACATCATGAAGGTGATCAAGGACACCGCCACTTTTTCCAGCAATGTGGCGGAGGCGGTGTTTCCGCCAGGTGAACGCAACCGCGCCGAGGAATTTGGCGGCTATCCATCCGTGCCCGCTCTGATCACCGCCGACCCCCCCAAGCATAAATATTACCGCAATCCCATCAACAAGGTTTTTTCCGCCGCCCGTGTCGAACAGATGGAGCCTTATATCGAACAGATCACCCATGCGCTGATCGATGATTTCATCAAGGACGGATATTGCGAATTCGTGGCGCAATATACGATTCCCATGCCTCTGATGATCATCGCCGATCAGCTGGGCGTCCCGCGCGAGGATCTGCCCCTGTTCAAGGAGTTTTCCGATGCGCTGACCACCCAGGTCAGCGGCGTCGCCAACCGGGAGCAACGCATCTGGGCCGCAAAGAAAAATGTCGAATTCCAGAAATATTTCGTAAAGGTCATCGAGGAGAAACGCGTCAACCCCACCGACGACATCATCACCGATCTGATCAACGCCCAGATGGAGAACGGCGAACCGATGAGTGTGCCGGAACTGTTATCAGTGCTGAATATTCTGCTGGCGGCCGGTAACGAGACCACCACCAACTCCATTTCCAAGGGCATTCTGCTTCTGATTCAGAATCCGGATCAGATGAAACTGGTTCTGGACGATCTGTCGCTGGTTGAAAATCTGACCGAGGAAGTGCTGCGCTTCGACGGCCCGGTGCAGGGGCTGATGCGCGTGGCCACCCGCGATGCGGAGATCGCCGGCGCCCCCATCCCCAAGGGTTCCGTCATCATGCTGCGTTACGCCAGCGCCAACCGCGACGAGCAGCATTTCCCCGGCAGCGAAGCTTTCGATATACGGCGCAGAAACGCCGCCACCCATCTGGCGTTTGGCCAGGGCATCCACTTCTGCCTGGGCGCCATGCTGGCCCGCAAGGAAATGAACGTCACCTTCAGGGCCGTCCTGACGCGGATGAAAAATCTGCGCCTGGCGCCGGGTTATCCCGAACCCCATCACGAGCCCAGCATCGTGCTGCGCGGGTTGAAGGAACTACATCTCGCGTTCGATCCCGCGCCGTAAGGCCCGATCTCCGGCTTCAGGCTTTGGCGCGGATCTTGCGGGCGAGATATATTCCGGCAAATCCCGCGCCCAGAAGCATCAGGGCATGGTCAGGCTGCGCAATCAGATGCCACAGCATGGCTGCTGCGCCGCCCAGAGCTGTATGCTCGCCCTGATGCGCCTCTGCCGCCGCAGGAAACATCAGGGCCGCTGTCACTGCCGCAATATGGTGAATTCCCATTTCCATCTCCTTTTCCGTGTTGATCAGTTGGCGCCCAGCGCGCCGCGTTCCTCGATGAAGGCGATCACGGAGTCCAGCCCCTGGCCCGCGCGAATATTCGTGAAAACGAAGGGCCGTTCGCCCCGCATTTTCCTGGCGTCCCGGGCCATCACGTCAAGATCGGCGCCCACAAGAGGCGCAAGGTCGATCTTGTTGATGATGAGAAGATCCGAGCGCATGATCCCCGGCCCGCCCTTTCGAGGAATCTTGTCCCCCGCCGAAACATCGATGACATAGATTGTCAGATCGGCGAGTTCCGGCGAGAATGTCGCCGCGAGATTATCCCCCCCGCTTTCAATGAAGATGACGTCGAGGCCGGGAAAGCGCGCATTCATCTTCGCCACCGCCGCCAGGTTGATGGAGGCGTCCTCGCGGATGGCGGTATGGGGACAGCCGCCGGTTTCCACCCCGTCAATGCGTTCCGGCGGCAGCGCCCCGGACCTTGTGAGGAATTGCGCATCCTCCTTGGTGTAAATGTCGTTAGTGATGGCGGCGAGGGAATATCGCCCGCGCAGGGCCTTGCACATGGCGTCCATCAACGCCGTCTTGCCGGAACCGACCGGCCCCCCCACTCCGATGCGTATGGGTCCGTGGACAGATTTACTCATGTGCGAAACAGCCTCGTATATTGGGTTTCATGTTGCGCCGAACAATAATCCAGCATCGGCGTGGCGCTGCCGATTTCCTCCAGCGGAAGCCTTTCCGCCAGCTCCGCCGTAGCCTCTACCTCCGCTTCCAGAAGGCGCAGCGCGATCTGACCGTCCGTCTGGCCAAGGGGGATGAGCCGCACACCCGCCGAAATCAGATTGGCGGCAAACGCATGCAAAAAGGCGCGCAGCGCAGCGCGCAGGTTGAGGCCGTGCGCATGGGCGCAAACCGCTACGGCCGGGGCATATCCCACATCGCCATCTTCCGGCAATGCGGAAAGGAGGACAGGATGCGGCCACGCGTCGCGGATGGCCCGGACAAAGGCCGCCCCCTGGGCCGCGCTTTCCAGCGCAAGCTCCGAGGTCGGACGAAGGGCGGCCGCAAGTTCCAGCACCAGCCCCAGCGCCATGGGATCATCTGCGTCCCTGGCGCGCCAGGCCGCCACGAACAGCATCCCGTCGCTCAGTCCCGACCCCTGCCGCAGCACGGCGGCTATCCAGCCCACCAGATTCTCGCGCGTCCGCACCAGCCCGGTCTCGACGGCATATTCAAGCCCGTGGGAATAGCTGAAGGCGCCCACAGGAAAGGAAGGAGACAGCCAGGCCATCAGCCTGTAGAGGGAGGCGTCAGTCGTCATGGCTGTGGGCATGGGCATGAGCATGGGCGGAGCCTCCACCTTCTTCATAGGCGCCTGGCTCCGGTGAAAAAATCTGATGCGTCCGCCGCACCCGTCCGCCAAGGCCCTCGACCATATGTTCGATGACATGGTCGTAACGCAGACGCAGGACCCCATCCTCCAGCACCTGCACGGGCAGATGCCGGTTGCCGAGATGCCAGGCGATGCGGATCGCGTCATGCTGGCTGGTTGCGGTAATGTCCATCACCTTTTCCATAGCCGCGCATACCAGCACATACCGCCCATCCTCCAAAAGCAGGCCGTCGCCATCCTGAAGGCGCGCGGCATGGGGAAGGTCCAGCAGGATACCGCCTTTGCCGCCATCAAGCGTCAGCCGGATGCGCCGCCTGTAGCGCCCGTCGAAATCCAGCGTAACGCTGGCGAAGGCCTTGTCCCGCGGCCAAAGGCCAGCGGAAACGATTTGCATGGCGCGGGGCAATGGCATGGTCAATACAGGAAATAGCGCTGCGCCATCGGCAATTCCGTGGCGGGCGGGCATGTCAGCAATTCGCCATCCGCGCGCACCTCATAGGTTTCGGCGTCAACTTCGATATCAGGCAGCGCATGATTGTGAATCATCTGCGCCTTGCCAATTCCGCGAATATTCTTGACTGGCAGAACCACGCTTTGCAGGCCCAGTTCTTCCACAATTCCGTTCTGCATCGCCAGTTGCGAGATGAAAGTGAAGCGGCCGGCGGTCCGCGCACGGCCGAAGGCTCCGAACATCGGGCGGCTGTAAACGGGCTGCGGCGTGGGGATGGAGGCGTTCGGGTCACCCATCAGCGCCGCGACGATCACACCCGACTTCAGCACGAGATCCGGCTTCACCCCAAAAAAAGCCGGTTTCCACAGAACGAGATCGGCGAATTTGCCGGTCTCGATGGAGCCGATATAGCTGGCCACCCCATGCGCCAGCGCGGCGTTGATCGTATATTTGGCGACATAGCGCCGCACACGGAAATTGTCGTTGTTTCCGGTTTCCTCCGGCAGGGGGCCGCGCTGCTTGCGCATCTTGTCGGCTGTCTGCCAGGTGCGGATGATGACTTCGCCGACGCGCCCCATGGCCTGGCTGTCGGAGGCCAGAACGCTGATCGCGCCCATATCGTGCAGAATATCCTCGGCGGCGATGGTTTCACGGCGGATGCGGCTTTCCGCAAAAGCCACATCCTCCGGAATATTCGGATCCAGATGATGGCACACCATCAGCATGTCCAGATGCTCGTCCAGCGTATTGACGGTGAAGGGACGGGTAGGATTGGTGGAGGAAGGCACCACATTCGCCACGCCGCACACCTTGATGATGTCGGGGGCATGGCCGCCGCCTGCGCCTTCCGTATGAAAGGCGTGGATGTTGCGCCCCTTGAAAGCGGCAATGGTGTTTTCGACAAAACCGGATTCATTCAGCGTGTCTGTGTGAATGGTGACGGCGACATCCGTTTCTTCCGCGACGTTCAGGCAATTATCGATGGCCGCCGGGGTGGTGCCCCAGTCTTCATGCAGTTTCAGCCCGCAGGCGCCCGCCGCGACCTGTTCACGCAAACCGCCGGGAAGCGCCGCGTTGCCCTTGCCGAAAAACCCGGTATTGACCGCAAGCCCATCGGCCGCCTGCAGCATCCGCGCGAGATGAAACGGCCCTGGCGTGCAGGTGGTGGCGTTGGTGCCTTCGGCGGGTCCGGTGCCGCCGCCCATCAGCGTCGTCACGCCGCTATAGAGCGCATCCTCCGCCTGCTGCGGACAGATGAAGTGGATATGCACGTCAATGCCGCCCGCCGTCAGAATCCGGCCTTCCCCCGCGATGATTTCCGTACCCGGACCAATTACCAGATCGACGCCCGGCTGAATGTCGGGATTGCCCGCCTTGCCGATGCCGGCGATGCGCCCGGCGCGGACGCCCACATCCGCCTTGATGACGCCCCAGTGGTCGATGATCAGCGCATTGGTGATGACTGTGTCCATCGCGCCTTCGGCGCTGGTCCGCTGGGACTGGCCCATTCCGTCGCGTATCACCTTGCCGCCGCCGAATTTAACCTCTTCGCCATAAAGGGTGCGGTCTTCTTCCACCTCTATGATCAGATCCGTATCGGCCAGGCGCACCCTGTCGCCTTTGGTGGGGCCATACATTGCGGCGTAGGCCTCGCGCGTGATTTTGAACGCCATGATCAGTTTCCAAGCTTGCCGTTGATGCGGCCATTGAATCCGTAGACGGCGCGCGCGCCCTGATAGGCGACGAGCGCGACTTCCCGCGTCTGCCCCGGCTCGAAACGCACCGCCGTGCCCGCTGGAATATCCAGGCGGTATCCGCGGGCGGCCTCCCGGTCGAAATCGAGCGCCCCGTTGGTTTCATAGAAATGATAGTGCGAGCCCACCTGGATGGGCCGGTCGCCGCGATTGGCGACGGTCAGCGAAATGACCGCGCGCCCGGCATTCAGTTCGAGTGAGCCTGCGGCGCAGATGATTTCCCCTGGTTTCATGTGCTCTTCCTCAGCGAATGGGTTCATGGACGGTGACCAGTTTGGTCCCGTCGGGAAAGGTCGCCTCGACCTGAATATCGTGGATCATTTCGGCAATGCCGTCCATCACCTGCGCGCGGCTGACGACGGCGGCCCCGTCGCGCATGAGTTCCGCCACGCTGCGTCCATCGCGCGCGCCTTCGACCACGAAATCGGTGATGAGCGCGACGGCCTCCGGATAATTCAGCTTCACGCCGCGCTCCAGACGGCGGCGCGCCACCATCGCCGCCATGGAGATCAGCAGCTTGTCCTTTTCCCTTGGCGTCAGATTCATTTTCTCCTCCCTCTAGACATGCCAGATGCGGGGCAGGCTTTGCGGCAGTCCGGCCGCCTGATGCCGGAAGGCGGCCCAGAATTTACCAAGCCTTTCGCGCAGCATCCATGGCTCTGGCGAAAGCCAACGCATCACCAGCACCCCGTTCACGGCGCTTGCCGATGCGAACACGCCCTCTCCCGCATCCTGTTGCAGCCTTCTCGCCATGTCCAGCGCCGCCGCCGCCCCCTCCCCCGCATGAACAAGGGTTGCAAGCGCCCGCGCGCCATGGAGACAGGGTTTCGCCGCCGCCGCATCAGAAAACCCGCCATCGAGGCGAAGCGCATCGGCCCAGATCAGCCGTCCGTTCTGGCGAACCTCGAAGGCGTCACGCAGATAGCCGTCCGTCACGCTTTCGCCGCTGGCGGCGCGGCCCAGTACCAGAAACTCCCCCGCCAGGATGCGCGCCCCGGCTTCAAGACGCAGCGCCATGGCGCGGCGAAGCCGCGCGCCATTGAAGAAAATGCTTTCCTGCGGAAGCCATTCCGCCCAGGCGTTCCTTTCCGCCGTCAGATTGACCCTGATAAGGGAGGTTTCCCCCGCGCCGGAACGGCAGATCTTTTCCGCCGCCCCCGCGACGCAGACGGCGGCGGCGTTCTGCCCCACGGAAAGATCAATATCGAGCTGGTCCCCTGCGATCAGCGCGCCGGAAATATTCACCAGCGCCGCCTGCGCCACATCGCCTTCCGCCGGACGCGGAAACAGCACGCGCAGCGGCGCCTGATGCGCCAGATGCGCAAGCCGGGTTTCTCCGTCCCGCCGCTCGAAACGGATGGCGGCATGGCCCCTCACCTCCTGGCGGCAGCCCGGAAGCGGCGCAGCCCCGGTCTGCCGGGGATCAGACTGTAAGATGACGGCG
>DMKG01000300.1 GCA_003454415.1 Alphaproteobacteria bacterium | reverse complement strand
CCTACATGTTCATCACCCACGACCTGGCGACGGTACGTTCCATCGCCGATGAAGTGGTGGTGATGCATCGGGGCCGGGTAATGGAGGCGGGCTGCCGCGAAGATATATTCCGCAGGCCCGGCCACCCTTATCTGCGGGGGCTGCTGGCGGCGGCGCGCCAGCTGACCGCCCCTGCGGCGGAGAAGACCGCGCCCGGCGCTGGGGGCGAACCGCTTCTGGAGGTGCGTAATGTCAGCAAACATTATCGCGGGGCGGCGAATGAACATCCGGCCGTAGAGGATGTCAGCTTCACCATACCGCGCGGCGCGTGCGTGGCGCTGGTGGGGTAATCGGGCTGCGGAAAAACCACCCTGGGAAAGCTCGTGCTGCGCGCGCTCACGCCGGATTCAGGCCGTATTCTTTTTGCGGGGCAGGATGTGGCGGGCCTGAAGGGCCCGGCGCTGCGCGATTACCGCGCCCGGGCGCAGTTTATCTTTCAGGACCCGCTTTCCTCCCTAAATCCCCGGATGACGGTGCTGGAGACCCTGCGGGAGCCGATGATCATTCATGGGTTTGGCGGACGCGAAGCCCAGACGGAAAGGGCGCGGGAACTGATGCGCCTGGTGGGGTTGGACCCCGCCCATCTCATGCGTTATCCGCTCAGCTTTTCCGGCGGGCAGCGTCAGCGCATCGTCATCGCCCGGGCGCTTGCGCTCCGTCCGGAATTACTGATCTGCGATGAACCCGTTTCCGCGCTCGATCTTTCCATTCAGGCCCAGATACTCAGTTTATTGAAGGATTTGCGGACGCGGCTTGGCCTCAGCTATCTCTTCATCAGCCATGACCTTGCTGTTGTCCAGGCGATCGCCGATCATATCCTTGTGATGTGCCGGGGCCGTCTGGTGGAAACCGCTTCCGCGACCTCGCTTTTTAACCGGCCGGTCCACCCCTATACGAAAGCGCTGCTGGCTGCGGCGCCAAAGCCGGATATCGGGGCGCTGCTCGATTTTCAGCAGCTGGATGAAGAACGGCTGAAGGAGCCGCAATTCTGGCCCATGCCCTTTACCCTGACGGCGGGCGAATCCGGCCGTATGGAAGAAATTGCGCCAGATCATAGGGTGCGCGTCGGAAGAGTCTTTGCATGAAGAACCACTGGCCGGGGCTGCGCACGAAAAGGCGCCGGCGTTTTCTTGCGGCCGGTCTTTGCGTCGCCGCCCTTGCCGGCATGCCGATGTCCCTCGCGCAGGCGGCCTATCTGGAAACCCCCTCGCTCGCCCAGTCCGTGACGGAGGGCGTCCTGCCGCCGGTCGCTGACCGCCTGCCCTCCCTGCCCCTGACGGTGGAATTCTCCGGTGACGGCCTCACGCCCGGCCGGCAGGGGGGCGAGCTGCGCACGCTGATATCCAATCCCCGCGACGTGCGTTACATGACGGTCTATGGTTATGCGCGCCTCATCGGCAGGGATCGCGACCTCAGACTGGTTCCGGATATTCTGGCGCGGGTGGACAATTTCGAGGACCGGGTGTTCACCCTGCATCTGCGTCCCGGTCATAAATGGTCCGATGGCGCGCCCTTCACCAGCGAGGACTTCCGCTATTTCTGGGAGGATGTCGCCATGAATCCGGATCTCAGCCCGAACGGGCCAGGACCGGAATTTGAGGTGGATGGCGAACTTCCGGAAGTGGAATTTCCCGACGCGGTGACGGTGCGCTATTCCTGGGCGAAACCGCATCCGGATTTCCTGGAGAGGCAGACGCGGGCGCGGCCTCTGTTTCTGTTTCTTCCCGCGCATTATCTGCGGCAATTTCATGCCCGTTATGCGGAGCCTCAGGCGCTTGCCGCAGCGGTTGCCGGGGCCAAGGCGCAAAACTGGAAAGTGCTGCATCACCGTCTTGACGATATGCACCAGTCCGACAATCCGGCCCTGCCCAGTCTGCAACCCTGGATTCCCGTGCGCGCGCTTTCAGGCAATTCCTATGTGTTTCAGCGGAATCCCTATTATCACCGGGTGGATCGGAATGGCCGTCAGCTTCCCTATATCGACCGGGTGATCATGAATCTGGCCGACAGCCGTCTCATCCCGGCAAAAAGCAATGCGGGCGAAAGCGATCTGCAGGCCAAGGGCCTCTCTTTTTCCGACCTCACCGTTCTGAAACAGGGTGAGGGGCGCAGCGGCTACAGGACCCTGTTATGGCCCATTTCCTCCGGTTCCCAGATCGCGCTTTATCCGAACCTGAATTACACACAGCCCGGCATCCGGTCCCTGCTGCGCGATGTGCGGTTCCGGCGCGCCCTGTCGCTGGGGATCGACCGCCATCTGATCAACCGCCTCCTGTATTTCGGGCTTGCGGAAGAAGCGAACAACACCGTCCTTCCCCAATCCGAATTTTATGAGCGCAGATTCGCCCTGGAATGGGCCATGTATGACCCGGTTCAGGCGGGCCAGTTGCTCGACGAGGTTGGCCTGGCCGGACGGGACGCCAGCGGATTGCGTCAGCTGCCGGACGGCGCGCCGCTGCAGATCATTGTGGAGACCGCAGACGCCTCCCGCGAAACCGGCGACGTGCTGCAACTGATCGCGGCCGACTGGCGGCGCATCGGGATTGATCTGTTCATCAAGCCCTCGCAGCGCGAGACCCTGCGCGCCAATGTCTATGCCGGACGCGCAATGATGAGCGTGTGGGCGGGCCTCGATACCGGAATTCCCGACGCGCATATGAGCCCGGATGAACTTGCGCCGCTTGCCCAGGACCAGTTGCAATGGCCTTTCTGGGGCCAGCATTTTCAGACCGGGGGAAAGGCCGGAGAGCCGCCCGATCTGGAGCCCGCCAGGGAGCTGTTATCCCTGGCCGGGGAGTGGCGGCAGGCGCCTGCGGCGCGGAGGCGCGAAATCTGGCGCCGCATGCTGGAAATCCATGCCGGTCAGCTGTTCACGATCGGAGTGATTTCCGGCGTCCGCCAGCCGGTCGTGGTGTCGAAACGCCTGCGCAATATCCCTGAAGAGGCGTATTACGGCTGGAGCCCCGGCGCCTATTTCGGTGTTTACCGCCCTGATCAGTTCTGGTTTGATTCCCCTGTGGCGGGCGGCGCGGCGCAGCCATGATACGGTATGTGATTCACCGCCTCGCGCTGATGATCCCATCGCTTCTATTCATCAGTTTACTGATCTTCGTCATAATAGAACTGCCGCCCGGGGATTATCTTTCCAATCAGATGCGGAACTGCGCGCGCAGGGAGAGGAGGCGAATCTTGCGCGTATAGAGTTTCTGCGCGAAGAATTCGGATTTGATAAACCGCTCCTCGAACGCTATGGCGCGTGGCTGGGCGTCTGGCCGGGATCGCGCGGGTTTTCCGGGCTGTTGCAGGGGGACTGGGGATGGTCCTTTGAATATAACAAGCCAGTCGCGGAGGTTCTGGGCGACAGCCTGTTCTTCACGCTGCTCGTCAATTTTTTCACCGTGCTTTTCATCTATCTGGCCGCTTTTCCCATCGGAGTCATTCTTGCGCAAAGGCCAAATGGCGCGGCGGATGTGAGTTTCAGCCTGCTGGGCTATATCGCGCTCGCCACGCCCAATTTTCTGCTGGGACTGATCGTGCTGTATTGCGCCAATCTCTGGTTCGGCCTTTCGGTCGGAGGGCTGATGGACCCGGTTTACGAAAACGCTCCATGGTCAGCTGAAAAGATCAGATCCGTCCTCGCGCATCTGATGATTCCGGTCCTCGTGACCGGCGCCGCGGGAACGGCTGTGATGGCGCGCCGGCTGCGCGCCAATCTTCTGGATGAATTGCAGAAACCCTATGTGACGACCGCGCGCGCCAAGGGGCTTGCGCCGATGCGGATCATGCTCAAATACCCGTTGCGGGCCTCGCTCATCCCCTTCATCGCGGATATCGGGGACCTGCTGCCGCAACTTGTGTCCGGCTCCGTGATTGTGTCAGTGGTGCTCAACCTGCCTACGGTAGGGCCCATATTGTTGCAGGCGCTGCGCGCCCAGGATCAATATCTCGCGGGATTCATCCTGCTGTTTACTGCGCTGCTTACGGTTTTCGGCATGCTCATTTCCGATCTGCTGCTGGCGTTGCTGGATCCGCGCATCCGTCTTTCCGGCAGGGCCGTCACATGAACCGGGAAGCGGCGGAAAACCCGCCCCATTACATCAGCGACGCGCCATACGATCCCGGGGCGCCGCCCGGTGAGCCCGCGCCCTCCCTCTCGCAGACCCGTCTTCTCTGGCGCAGACTGAAACGCAACCGACTCGCCTATTTCAGCTTTCTGTTTCTGGCGCTGATCTACGCCAGCCTTCCCTTCAGTGAAATCATCGCGCCCTATGGTCCGGAAGACCGCAATCCCGATTATCTTTATGCGCCGCCGCAGCGTCTGCATCTGTTTCATGAGGGCGAATTCATGGGGCCTTTCGTTTACGGCTATAAAGCGACGGCCAATCTGGCGCTGTTCAAATGGGACTATACCGAAGACGCGGCGAAAATTTATCCCCTGCGGTTTTTCTGCAGGGGCGCCCCCTATCGCTTCTGGGGCCTGTGGCGGGCGGATTTTCACCTGGTCTGCCCACAGACCCACGGAGTGCTTTATCTGCTGGGTACGGACCGCCTGGGACAGGACCTGTTGTCGCGCATGATTTACGGCTCGCGGGGTTCCCTGACCATCCGCCCGATTGGGATTTTCCTCCGTTTTCTTCTTGCGCGTTTTATACAAGGGCAGTTCCGGCAG
>DMKG01000029.1:5969-6381 GCA_003454415.1 Alphaproteobacteria bacterium | reverse complement strand
GGTCAGCACGTCATCCACCAGCAGGATATTCCGCCCCTGGACCAGCGATTTGCGGCGCTGGCGGATTTCAATGGCTCCGCGCAGATTACGTTCCCGCGCCGCCCGGTTCAGCCCACCCTGGGGCGGGGTGTTTCGGACGCGCCTGAGGGCGTCGGTGGATACTTCCGCCCCTGTAAGCCTTCCCAACGCCAGCGCCAGCAGGGCGGATTGGTTGTAACGGCGGCGGAACAGGCGTTTCCGGTGCAGCGGCGCCGGTACGATCAGCGGCCTGTCCTGGAGGCATTCCGCTGACGCCTGGGCCATCCATCGGGCAAAGGCGGGGACGCCCTCCAGCCTGTCGCCATGTTTAAAACCCAGGATCATGGGACGGCTGCCGTCATCATAGTGAAAGACGGCCCGCGCCCGGTCAAAG
>DMKG01000029.1:0-5725 GCA_003454415.1 Alphaproteobacteria bacterium | reverse complement strand
AGTGAAAGACGGCCCGCGCTCGGTCAAAGAGCGGCGGCTTTGCAATACAGGCTCCGCACAGAATATCCCCTCCATCACCAGTGTCGAAAGAAAACGGGACGCCGCAGCGTTCGCAAAAGGGGGACGTGATGAAATGGATTCTGCTCCAGGCGGCCGCGCCGAGCAGACCCTGCTGGGTGACAATTTCCCCACTCGCCAGGCAGCGCGGCGGCAAGAGCGCATTCACCAGCAGAGCGCCTAATTTTCCCGCGCCATCCGTCAGATAGATGCTCAAATCCCGCATTCCTTCGCCCGCCTTGCGCCTGTCCGCCACAGATTCTAGAACTATGCGTCATGTCACAGCAACCTCTTAATCCCAATGCGCCATTTGACCGGAAGCTGCTGCGCCAGCGCCGCAAGCGCGCCGCGCCGGCTTTTGACCAGCATGATTTCCTGCTGCGTGAAGTGGGCGCCCGCGTGCTGGAGCGGATAGTGGAGGAAAGGCGGGTTTTCCCGCTATCGCTTGATATTGGCTGTCACCGGGGAGAATTTGCGCAATTGCTCGCACAGAATCCCGACCATGGCGTTGGCCGTCTGGTGCAATGCGATCTTTCGCCAGCCATGCTGGCGGGCGCAATGGGCATGCGTGTCGCGGCGGATGAAGAAGCGCTTCCTTTCAGGACGGGAGCGTTCGATCTCGTCCTCAGCATTCTCAGTCTGCATCTGGTGAATGACCTGCCCGGATGCCTGGTGCAGATCCGGCGGTCGTTGCGGCCGGGCGGACTGTTCATCGGCGCTCTGTTTGGCGGGGAAACCCTGCGGGAGTTGCATCAGAGCCTGGCGCAGGCGGAAATGCAATGCGAAGGCGGGCTGAGCCCGCGAATTGCGCCGTTTACGGATATAAAGGATGCAGGCGCGCTGCTTCAGCGCGCGGGTTTCGAGCGTCCGGTGGCGGATGTGGATACCATCAATGTAAGCTATGCGGACCCCTTGAGCCTGATGCGGGAGCTGCGTGGCATGGGGGAAAGCAATATCCTGCACCAGCGGCGGCGTCAGTTTCTCCGCCGCGAAACGCTGGCCATGGCGATGGATCACTACCGGCGGAATTTTTCTGATGATGCAGGCCGGGTGATGGCGGCCTTTCAGGTAATCTACCTGACCGGCTGGGCGCCAGGCGCGCCAGCGTAAACGGGACTGGTCAGGCCTACCCGTCGAATCCCCCCGAAAGCTCCAGCAGCATGGTTGAAATATCCACGCCGATAGCCATCACTGCGGCGATGATGACAAGCGCAATTCCGCTTGCGATCAACGCGTATTCTATCGCCGTTGATCCGGAATCCCGTGTCAGGAATTTCAGTTTACGCATGAGAATATCCTCGCTTGTCCGTGCAAGAGGGCCCCTGAACGGTGTGCATGATTCAAATAATGTTAAACCCTGAACGATCAAGATTAACAGGAGTTTAAATGACTGTAACGGCGTCACATAACGGATCAATAAGCGGCAGGTCCGCAGCGGGCATGGGGTATTTGCGTAAATCGGCAGGGCGCACCCAGGCCAGGGTCTGCGCCTCGCGCGGGGTGGGGCCGGAACGCCACAGCCGGCATATATAGAGCAGCAGCAGAATATCGAAATTACCCTCTTCAGCCCCGTAAGCATGGCTGGAGAAGCTGAGGGGCTTCAGTGAAGAAGGGAGAACTTCCATATCGAGCTCTTCCCCCAACTCACGGATCAGGCAGGCTTCGGGGCTCTCGCCGGGTTCGACTTTGCCGCCGGGAAATTCCCACAACCCCGCCATGGGCTTGCCTTTCGGACGCTGCGCCAGCAATACGCGGCCTGACGCGTCGACCAGCGCGCAGGCGGCGACCAGTACAAGCTTGTTCACTCAGCTCTCCATTGATACCGGCAAAGCGTCTTCAGCCCGCCTCGCTCCGGTATGTCCTCTTCCCATTGCTCAAGAAACCAGAATCCGCATTTGATCAGCAGGCGGGCGGAGACGTGATTGTCCTCGAAAACGATGGCGTCGAGCTTCCGGCATTTCAGGCTGTCCTGCGCATAACGCATGACGGCGGGCACCGCTTCGCTGGCGTAACCCTGCCCCCAATACTTCTGTCCCAGCCAGTAGCCGATCTCGACGGGCGCCGTGTCCAGAACCAGCCCTATCAACCCGGTGAACGCTTGATCGTGCTGGCGCAGCACGGCAAAGACCATTTCCTTGCCGTGCCGCGCGGCGTGCAACGCCTCATCGACAAAGTTGCGCGCCTCGAAAGCGCCGAAGGGAAAAGGCAGGCGGGCGGTCTGTCTGACCACTTCCCAGTCATTGGCGAGAGGCTGCAGGATACGGTCATCGCCCGCGGCGAGTTTGCGCAGGAACAGGCGCGGCGTGCGTGCGATGATGTTTTCCGGCGCGCCGGGGTTCAAGAACGGTAATCCGCGTTGATATCGATATAACCGTGGGTCAGGTCGCAGGTCCACACCTCGGATTCGGCTTTGCCGACCCCGATATCGGCTTCGATGGAGATCTCGTCGCCCTTCATGTAGGCGGTGAGTTTTTCTTCTCTGTAATCCGGGTCGATCGCGCCTTTCTGCGCCACCAGAATGCCGCCGATGCGGATGCGCAGGGCGTCGCGGTCGGCGGCTTCGCCGGCTTTGCCGATGGCCATCACGATGCGCCCCCAATTGGCGTCTTCGCCGGCGATTGCGGTTTTCACCAGCGGTGAATTCGCCACTGACATGGCGATGCGCCGCGCCGCGCGCGGCGACGCGGCGCCGGTAATCTTGATGCTGATGAATTTGCGCGCGCCTTCGCCATCCCGCACGACCTGATGCGCCAGATCCCGCATGACCTCGTTCAGCCGCGCGCGAAAATCCCGCAGCCTGGGATCGCCGGCGCGGGTAATGGGGCGATGCCTCGCCTTGCCCGTGGCGAAAAGCAGGACGGTGTCGCTGGTCGAGGTGTCGCCGTCCACGCTGATCATGTTGAAACTCTGGTTCACAGCCTGTTTCAGCAGGGCGTGCAGGATGGCGGGTGGAATTTTGGCGTCCGTCACTACATAGGCCAGCATGGTCGCCATATCGGGGGCGATCATGCCCGAGCCTTTGGCGATGCCGTTGATCCGTACGGCGGCGCCGTCGATCATGGCGCAGGCTGTGGCCCCTTTTGGGAAGGTATCGGTGGTGCGTATGGCTTCAGCAGCCCCGCTCCAGCCATCGGCGTGCAGCCCCGCGGCCATTTCGGCCAGAGAGGCTGTGATCTTTTCAGCCTCCAGCGGAACGCCGATCACCCCGGTGGAGCCGAGCAGGACCTGGCCTTTCGGGCAGCCTAGGCATTTTGCGGCGGTCTCCGCGCATTGCCTCGCCGCTCTGTCGCCCTGACGGCCGGTGAAGGCGTTGGCGTTGCCCGCATTGACCAGCACGGCGCGCGCCGTTCCGAAACCCTGGGGCAAATGGCGGCGGCACCAGTCCACCGGGGCTGAGGGGGCTTTGGAGGTGGTGAACATTCCAGCAACGGATGTCCCCTTGTCGAACGCCATGAGCAGCAGATCGTCGCGCCCCTGGTAACGCATGCCGCTGGCGAATACCGCCATTCGCGCCCCCGCCACTTCCGGCATGACGGGAAAGGCGGCGGGCGCAAGCGGGGAAAGCGGGAATTTGCTGGCCATGGGAGATTCTTCAGGATTAAGTGTTTATAACCCTTTATAAAGCAAGGCGCTTCGAGGAAAGCAAGAGGATTGGCGCGCGCCCCACGACATTGACAGGCGGGGCGGCGAACCTTATGTCTCAGCCCAGCCATTTCGAAAGCAGAAGGTGATATCGGGCTATGATGGGTCTCAGCACGTTGGCGCACAGGGTTTTTGGCTCCCCCACCGGGCGGAAGCTGAAAAAACTGAATCCCATGGTCGCCAGGATTAATGGCCTGGAGGACGGGGTCGCCGCGCTCAGCGATGAGGAGTTGCGCGCCCGCACAGCCAGTTTCCGCGAGCAGTTGACGGCTGGCGGCGTCAGCGAAGACGATCTTTTGCCAGAGGCGTTCGCCACGGTGCGCGAAGCGGCGAAACGCACCCTGGGCCAGCGTCATTTCGACGCGCAGCTCATTGGCGGCATGGTTCTGCATCAGGGCAGAATTGCCGAAATGAAAACCGGCGAGGGCAAGACTCTTGTCGCCACACTTGCGGCTTATCTCAATGCGCTTTCCGGCAAAGGCGTGCATGTGGTGACGGTGAACGATTATCTGGCGCGCCGTGACTCGGAATGGATGGGCAGGATATACCGGTTCCTCG
Organism: Alphaproteobacteria bacterium; assembly: GCA_003454415.1. Taxonomy (GTDB): domain Bacteria; phylum Pseudomonadota; class Alphaproteobacteria; order UBA11222; family UBA11222; genus UBA11222. The sequence goes on along the minus strand of DMKG01000029.1, from coordinate 1,468 downwards.
GCCTGAATGTCGGCTGCGTCGTGCCAGGACTGAGCGACGCCCAGCGCCGTGAGGCTTACAGCGCCGACATCACCTACGCCACCAATAACGAACTGGGTTTCGATTATCTGCGTGACAATATGAAATACCGGCTGGCGGATATGGTTCAGCGCGGTCATCACTTCGCCATCGTTGACGAGGTGGACAGCATCCTGATCGATGAGGCGCGCACCCCGCTGATCATTTCGGGACCGGTCGAGGATCAAAGCCATCTTTATCTGGAGGCTGAGAAACTGATCCCCCGGCTGTCTGCGGAGCATTACGACCTCGATGAAAAGGCGCGTTCGGTGACCCTGACGGAGGCGGGAAATGATTTCCTGGAAGAGGTGTTGTTGCAGTCAGGGATGATGGAGGAGGGGACGTCGCTTTATGACATTGAGAATGTCACCCTGGTGCATCACCTGAATCAGGCGCTGCGCGCGCATATTCTGTTCCAGCGTGACCGCGATTACATCGTCAAGTCCGGGCGCGTGATCATCATCGATGAATTCACCGGCCGGATGATGGAGGGGCGCCGTTATTCAGATGGCCTGCATCAGGCGCTGGAAGCCAAGGAGAAGGTGAAGATCGAGGCGGAAAACCAGACCCTGGCCTCCATCACCTTCCAGAACTATTTCCGCCTGTATGGAAAACTTTCCGGGATGACCGGCACGGCGGCGACGGAAGCCAACGAGTTTCAGGACATCTATAACCTCGAAGTGCTCGATATACCAACCCATCTCCCCGTCATCCGGCGGGATGAAGATGATGAGGTCTACCGCAGCTCGGCAGAAAAATATGACGCCATCATAGAAGAAATCAGCCGCAGCCGCGAGATCAGCCAGCCGGTTCTGGTGGGCACCACCAGTATCGAGAAATCCGAACAGCTTTCGGATCTGCTGAAAAAGAAAAAGATCCCGCATAACGTGTTGAACGCGCGGTATCACGAACAGGAAGCCCAGATCATCGCCCAGGCGGGCAAGCCCGGGGCCGTGACCATCGCCACCAATATGGCGGGACGGGGCACGGATATTCAGCTGGGCGGGAATTTCGCCATGCGTGTGGCCGAGGAAACCGCCGGAATGAATGATCCGGACGCCATCGCCGAGAAGAGCAAGTCGATAGAAACAGAGATTGCCGCCGCGCGTGAAACCGTTCTGGCGTCGGGCGGCCTTTACGTGATCGGCACCGAACGCCATGAAAGCCGGCGTATTGACAATCAGCTGCGGGGACGCTCCGGCCGCCAGGGGGATCCGGGCCGTTCAAAATTCTTCCTCAGCCTGGAAGACGATCTGATGCGCATTTTTGGTTCAGAGCGCATGGACGGCATGCTGCAAAGGCTTGGGCTTCAGCCGGGTGAGGCGATCATACACCCGTGGATCAACCGCGCCGTCGCCAAGGCGCAGGAAAAGGTCGAGGCGCGCAATTTCGATATCCGCAAGAACCTGCT
>DMKG01000146.1:19034-23075 GCA_003454415.1 Alphaproteobacteria bacterium | reverse complement strand
CCCTGTCACCCATCCGGAACTGGGGGAGATCAAATTGGTCGGGCAAGGAGTCAGCCTCAGTCGCACGCCGTCGCGCATTGCAGATCCGGTGCCGGAACAGGGCGCGCATACAACGCAGATTTTGGCCGAAGCCGGCTACGATGAAAGAACTATCGCTGAGTTGCATCAAAAAGGCGTCATCTGAAGGGTTCAAGCTTATTTCTTTGAAGGGTCAGATATGAGGCTGCCCTTCCCGAAGCCGTGTAATTGCAAATCTTTTCCCTATTCTGGGAAGGAAATATTTTTGCTGGTCATGCTTCTTCTTCTATATATGCAAGAACCTATTGCGTAATTGCATATAGAATTAGATATGAACTGGGATGATCTTCGATACGCCTTGGCGGTTTCTAGCAGGGGAAGTCTGACTGCGGCGGCGGAAGCTTTGGGGGTGAACACCTCAACTGTGTTGCGGCGAATAGCGGCTCTGGAAAGATCCATGGGCGTCAGATTGTTCGAACGGGACCGCACGGGCTACCGCGCCACCAGCGAGGGTGGAGCGCTGATCGAGGCTTTACAGCCCGTTCAGGACCGGATCGAAGGGATTGCCCGCACCTTCTCGCAGGATGATTCGGCATCGGAGGCCATTGTCCGTCTCGCAGCGCCGGCCGCCTTGAGCCAGGTGCTGATAGCGCCAAGGCTGGGCCAGCTGCGTATGGGGCATGCCGGACTGTCAATTCTTCTGCATGTAATTTCAGGCGCTGCGCCCGCGAGGCTGGGCATGCTGGATATGGCCCTCACATATGGAAGGCCGGTTGCGGGTGATATGATCATACGCAAGCTGGCGGATGTGGGATATGCGCTCTACGCCATTCCTGAGCTTCTGGCGCGGCATCGGATGGTGAAATCGGGTGATTTGACCGGTATGCCCCTGATCGGTTTTACCGGACAGGAGCCGGCATGGCCGCCCGCGCAATGGCAGGCGCAGGCGGAACGCGTGGCGCAGACGGTGTTTCGTTGCGATGACGCAGAATCCCGCCGCGCGGCTATGGAGGCAGGGGTCGGCGCCGCCATATTACCCTGTTTCCTGGCCGAGCAGAAGCCAGGGGTAACACGGTTGCTTGGGCCGGAAACTCTCGGAAGTGTGGAGCTTTGGCTAGCTGTCCAGAAAGAGGTAAGGCACGTCAGCCGTTTACGGGAAATGGCTGATTTTCTGGTTGATCTGATGAAGGATCGTCAGCCCCGATTGGCGGGGATTGCGTGAGCAGGAAAACCATCCTCAGGACCGTCCCCGTCCGTTCCTGTGAAAACGTGGGTTTCATGATTGGAAATGCTCACTTCGGATATGTTATGTCTTGCCGAACTGGAAGAATTTACCGTAAATTGCCTGAAGCCTAACCGGATCCCGACGGGTGGAAAGTTCCCTATCGGGTTTGTTAACTCCTCAATCTTTAACATGCGTAATGCGTAGAGTTAATTGCAGATATGATGACCGAGCGGAGTAATTCTTTATCATGGGCTCATGCGTCTGGCCGCCGGTCAGGGCGTTCGTCCATTGCCGCCCAAGGGGTCAGCTTTCCGGTTCTGCTATCTGCGCGGCATGCCTCTATTCTCCTCCTTATTTGCCCCTAAGCATCTGCAGGCGCAGCGCCGGGTGTTTGGGGGAAGTTTCATCAGGGCGGAAAGCCCGGAACTGAAATTAAATAAGGAATGGAAATCATGACAAAGACCAGCAAGAACAACCGCATATTGATATTCGACACCACCATGCGCGATGGGGAGCAGTCGCCAGGCGCTTCCATGACGCTGGAGGAAAAACTCCGCATAGCAGAAATGCTGGAGGCCATGGGAGTGGATATCATAGAGGCGGGATTTCCGATTGCTTCGAATGGCGATTTCGAAGCGGTCCGGGAAGTATCAAAGATCATCAGGAACTGCACCGTGGCGGGCCTGTCCCGTGCGAACGCCAAGGATATCGACCGCGCCTGGGAGGCGTTGAAACACGCCAAACGCCCGCGGATCCACTCTGTCATCTCCACCAGCCCTGTGCATATGAAGCACAAGCTGCAACTGGAGCCGGATCAGGTGCTTGACGCCGTGATCGCAAGTGTTACCCATGCCCGTAATCTGTGTGACGATGTTGAATGGTCGGCCGAAGACGCCACACGTACCGAGTTTGACTTCCTGTGCCGCTGTATCGAAGCGGCGATCAAGGCAGGGGCGACGACGGTGAACATTCCCGATACCGTCGGTTACGCGATGCCGGCCGAATATGGAAAACTGATCGCCGACCTGATCGCGAATATACCCAATAGCGACAAGGCTGTGTTTTCCACCCATTGCCACAATGATCTGGGGCTGGCGGTCGCCAATTCTCTGGCGGCGGTCGCCAATGGCGCCCGGCAGGTGGAGTGCACAATCAACGGGCTGGGAGAGCGCGCCGGGAATGCGGCGCTTGAGGAAATCGTCATGGCTCTGCGCGTACGCAGTGATTATCTGCCCTATACAACCGATGTGGTCAGCGAAAACTTCATTGCCGCCTCGCGCATGGTTTCGACGGCCACCGGTTTTCCGGTGCAGTTTAACAAGGCCATTGTGGGTAAAAACGCCTTTTCCCACGAATCGGGCATTCACCAGGACGGAATGCTGAAACATACCCAGACCTATGAAATCATGACGCCCGAGAGCGTGGGCGTTCACCAGAGTTCGCTGGTGATGGGCAAACATTCCGGCCGCCACGCATTCCGCAATAAAATTGAAGAGATGGGCTACCAGTTAGGACAGAACGCCCTGGAGGACGCCTTTGTGCGTTTCAAGGAGCTGACCGACAGGAAAAAACAGGTCTATGACGAAGACATCGCCGCATTGATTGACGATACGATGCTGAGCGGTCAGGACAAGATCAAGGTTGTCTCCCTACAGGTCATTGCAGGGACCGCAGGGCCGCAAAGCGCAACACTGGAATTGAATGTGGATGGGGAAATCCGCAAGACCACCGCTACCGGAAATGGCCCCGTTGATGCGATTTTCAACGCTATTCACGCCCTTTACCCCCATGAAGCGCGGCTGCAGCTCTATCAGGTTCATGCCGTGACCGAAGGTACGGATGCGCAGGCGGAGGTGAGTGTCCGTCTGGAGCAGAATGGCAAGGCCGTTACCGGGCAAGGGGCGGACCCGGACACGCTGGTGGCCAGCGCGCGCGCTTATGTGAACGCGTTGAACCGTTTGCTGGTCAAGCGGGACAAGACCGTGCCGGTTGCCTTGACGACCACGGTCTGAGGTCGGTTTGGCGGCGGACCGGCCTGTATAAAATTGGGCGGGGGATATCCATAAACAGGGGTCAGGGGCTAAAATCCCTGACCTCCATCACACGAAGAAGTAATTCATTAACCATTTATGTAGTGTAGTTAATGCAACCGGAATTGCGCAGCGATTGGCGAAGCGGCGGTTGGCGGTTGAATGGGGGTAATTTAACGCATGTTTTCCAAATTGTTAGGGGTGTTCTCGGCCGATATGGCAATCGACCTCGGGACGGCCAACACCCTGGTTTATGTCAAGGGGCGTGGGGTGGTGCTGAACGAACCCTCGGTTGTAGCAATCGTCGAGATCGGCGGGCGCAAGCAGGTGCTGGCGGTAGGCGAGGAAGCCAAGCAGATGCTGGGTAAAACCCCCGGCAATATCGAGGCGATTCGTCCGATGCGGGAAGGCGTGATCGCCGATTTCGAAGTCGCGGAAGAAATGATCAAACATTTTATCCGCAAAGTTCACAACCGCCGCTCGTTCGCCAGTCCGCAGGTCATGATCTGCGTCCCTTCGGGCTCAACCGCAGTGGAGCGCAGGGCCATACAGGATTCCGCCCTTTCCGCGGGGGCGCGGCGGGTGTTTCTGATAGAAGAGCCCATGGCTGCGGCGATCGGCGCCGGCCTGCCTGTGACCGAACCCACCGGGTCCATGGTGGTGGATATAGGCGGCGGCACGACCGAAGTGGCGGTGCTGTCCCTTGGGGGCATCGTGTATGCGCGTTCCGTGCGCGTGGGTGGTGACAAGATGGACGAAGCGATCATC
>DMKG01000146.1:18507-18767 GCA_003454415.1 Alphaproteobacteria bacterium | reverse complement strand
ACAAGATGGACGAAGCGATCATCAGCTATATCCGCCGTCATCATAATCTGATGATCGGCGAAGCCAGCGCTGAAAAGATCAAATCGCAGATCGGCGCCGCCTGTCCGCCAAGCGACGGGACAGGCCCCTCCATGAGTATCCGGGGCCGCCATCTCATCGATGGCGTGCCCAAGGAAATATCCATCACGCAGGCCCAGGTCGCGGAAAGCCTGGCTGAGCCGGTAAGCGCTATCGTTGAAGCGGTAAAAGTGGCGCTGGAG
>DMKG01000146.1:12121-18247 GCA_003454415.1 Alphaproteobacteria bacterium | reverse complement strand
GGGAGCAGACTCCGCCGGAGCTGGCTGCCGATATCGTGGATAAGGGAATTGTCCTGACTGGCGGCGGCGGACTGCTGAAGAATCTTGATATGGTGTTGCGAGAAGCAACGGGTCTGCCCGTTATCGTAGCGGAAGACCCGCTTTCCTGCGTTGCCAAGGGGACCGGCAGCGCGCTGGAGCATTTGAAGACCATGCGCCATGTTTTGGCCGGAATTTCTTGAGAAACTTGTAGGCGAATCGGGGGAAAATGCCGTTATCTACAGATCTGGTTTTAAGGCTTCACCAGTGAGACGGGCCAGCCATGCAGCGATTTAAACCAGCAAAAAACCGCGGGAACCGAATGGCCGTCAGTCTTCAGGATCTGGGCCAGAGGCTTTCCTTTTTGCTTGTGGCCGCCGCTGCCGTCGTGCTGTTTCTTGCGGGAAAGGCCGAATCCGAAAAAATGGAGGATTTCAGGGCCCTGGTGACGGATTGGACGGCGCCCGTTCTGGACGTCGCGTCACGACCCGTGCAGATGCTGCGAGAGAGCTTCTCGCAACTTGACGTCTATCTCAGCACGACTGAAGAAAACCGTCTTTTGCGGGAAAAAGTTGAAAGATTGCAATCCTGGCAGGCGCTTGCCTTAAAGCTTCAGCAGGAAAACCGCGAATTCCGCTCTCTGCTGAACATGCATGACGTCCCGCCTATGCCCTATCTGTCTGCGCGGGTGATTGGCGATATGGGCAGCCCGTTCGTCCATACGGTCCTGATCAATGCAGGAAAAAAACATGGCGTCCAGAAGGACATGCCCGTTACTGGCGCAGAAGGCCTGATAGGCAGGATTGTCTCGACGGGCAAGCAGGTTTCCAGGGTTCTGCTTCTGTCCGATCTGAACAGCCGTGTTCCGGTCCGGCTTGAGGCAAATGGTTACCAGTCCGTATTAGCCGGGGATAATAAACGCCAGCCCCTATTGGTGTATTTACCGGATCGCGCGCAGATCAAGGTGGGGGATCGGGTCGTCACCTCGGGGCATGGCGGCGTGTTTCCGCCTGGCATCCCGGTGGGCGTCGTCAGCGCCGTGAAGCACGGGCAGGCAAATGTGGAAGTGCGCGTACAGACCTTTGTTGACGAACAGCGATTGAGTTTTGTTCAAATTCTGCAATTCAGCGATCCGGAATATCCGCCTGGCACTGTAGGGGAAAAAAAGGCCGGGTTAAATTCCCGCAGTGAGAAGGACATCACCCCGATCGCAGCAGAAAGCGCTGGCCGGGCGCAATTGAGCTTTCAGTGACTCCACTCCGCCAGGCTGGCGAGTTTCGCCGTGTTGTGTCAGGCGTAATCCCCACCTTGTCGGCTGTCATCGTCGTTATCATGGGCGTCGCCCCGACCGGAGTGACCGGCGTTGGCCCACTCACGCCCTTCTTTACCGTCGCGGTGATTTTTTTCTGGGTATTGGCGCGCCCCTCACTCATGCCGCCCGCCTCGGTGTTCACTATTGGCTTTCTTCAGGATATCTTGTCAGGCGGACCCATTGGCCTTTGGGCCTTGACGCTTCTGGTCGTGGAGTTTTTTTCGATTTCTGAACGAAAGCTGATGTTTGGCCAGAGTTATTTGATCAACTGGCTGGGCTTTGCGCCAATTGTGCTCATCGCTGTGATCACGGTTTGGACTGGGGCTTGCATTTTTTATGGCGTCCTGCTTTCTCCTGTGCCGGTGCTTGTGCAGGGACTTCTTACGGCTCTTTTGTACCCTATAATTTCCTGGATTTTGATCGCAACTTTGCGCTGGGTACCTGCAAAAGAGTAAGGTTGGATGGGCAAGGGTGAAATGTTTGCTATCGGCCGCGAAAATAAGCAGATCAAAAAGTTAACGCGCCGCGCCGCCATACTGGGCGGGGGGCAGGCGCTGCTGTTCGGTCTGCTGGCCAGCCGCATTTACTATCTGCAGGTCATGGAGGCCAGCCAATACAAGATGCTGGCGGATGAGAATCGGATCAGCCTGCGTATCTTACAGCCAAAAAGGGGTCGTATCCTTGACCGTTATGGTGAAGAACTCGCCTCACTGCGGCGGAATTACGGCATCGTTTTGATCCCTGAACGCACGAAGGATATTGCGGGCACTTTGGATGCCCTGGGTGAACTTGTTCCCGCCACTTTGGATAATCATGAGCGCATTCTGAGTGAGATTCGCGGCAAGCGCAGTTTCATGCCGGTAGTTCTTGCAGAAAATTTAAGCTGGGAGGAATTCGCGCGCATCAACCTTCAGAGTTATGATCTTGCCGGAGTTCAACCCTTTGCTGGAGAAATCAGGTCCTATCCCCATGGTCCGCTGTTCTCCCATCTGATCGGCTATGTGGCCCGGGTCTCGGAGGCTGATCTGGCCGCCATTCCCGATCCCGAACCTGTATTTCGCACTCCGGGTTTTCGTATCGGAAAGAGCGGAATTGAAAAAATTCAGGATGACTCCTTGCGGGGACGCGCCGGCAATATGCAGGTGGAAGTAAATGCCTATGACCGGGTGATTCGGGAACTTTCCCGTAATGAAGGAATTCCTGGAAATGATGTGGTGTTGGGCATCGATGTCGAGTTGCAAAAAGCCTCGGCGGCGGCGCTCAGCGGTCAGAGCGGCTCCATTGTCTGCCTCGATATTCAAAGCGGAGAGGTGCTGACACTGGTTTCGGTTCCAGGATTCGAACCTGACGCCTTCAACCGGGGCTTGACGTCATCTGAATGGCGCGCGTTGCGTGATGATCCCATGCATCCGCTGATCAATAAATCCATTGCAGGTCTTTATCCGCCAGGCTCTACCTATAAACCGCTGGTGGCGCTTGCTGCGCTGGCCACGGGGGCCATGTCGCCCAGGGACACCGTATTCTGCAACGGCAGGCACAGGCTGGGGAATCATGTCTTTCACTGCTGGAAAAAGGAAGGCCATGGCGCAATGAATATGCGCGAGGCTATCAAACATTCCTGCGACGTTTATTTCTATGAGACTGGACGCCGGACCGGCATCGTACCCATACAGGAAATCTCCAACCGGTTTGGCCTCGGCGTGAAACTCGATACAGGATTAACGGACGAGAAGTCGGGCCTTGTGCCTTCTCCGGCCTGGAAAAAAGCGCGTTTTAACCAACCCTGGATGGGAGGGGAGACCCTGGTCGCTTCCATTGGCCAGGGATATATTCAGACAACCCCCTTGCAGCTTGCAATCATGACCGCGCGTCTGGCCAGCGGCAAGCAGGTCATGCCGCGCCTGATACGCGATCACTCCGGAGAGGCGGCTTCCATCGGTTTTCCGGATTTGAACCTGCGCGCCGATCACCTGAGGCTGATTCAGGAGGGTATGTGGTCAGTGGTCAACGAGGCGCGCGGCACGGCATATATGAAACGGATGCAGGATCCGCTCATGCTGGAAAAAGGCTATCAGTATTCTGGTAAAACCGGCACGGCGCAGGTCAGGCGCATCAGCAAGACGGAGCGTTACGGCAGGGGCGGCGTGATCAAGAACGAAAATCTGCCCTGGGAATTGCGAGATCATGCGTTGTTCATTGGCTATGCCCCTTCAGATCACCCGCGTTACGCCATTTCGGTTGTAATCGAGCATGGCGGCGGCGGTTCCGCCGTCGCCGCGCCGATCGCCCGTGACATCCTGACCCTGGCGTTGACGCGGGAGTCCCAGGGTCTGAAACTATACAGCCCGGTCCGGCAAACTTCGTGAACGCGCTATTACCGGTTACGGTGATCGCGGGCCAGCCCGGGCGCCTTTGGATGCGGATAGGGATGATGCACTTCCTTACGCCGGAAAGGAAGTTTCGCCATTTTTTCCTTCGCTTCGTTATAGATCGCCAGCAACTGATCCTCTAAGGCGTAATTCAACGGATCCGCTTTATGACTGAAGCGTCCTTCATTGTCGGGGCGATGCTTCAGCATCCATTCCACGGTCAGGGGAACGGCTTTCTGCACCGGTACGATATCGCGGTAACCCAGATCATTTTTGATATTGTACAGATCCATCAACTGATGATGGGTGGACGTATCCAGCGGCAGAAAATCACGGCTGGTATGCGCATAGGCGTCCGGAATGCCGCAGATTTCAAACTCCCAATCCATGGCGCGGGCAATCATCTGCGCCCAATGCGCGACCGTGATGGCCTGTTCATCGGCGCAATTATAGATTTTGCCGGCCGAGGCGTCGGGATTATCCACCGCCAGCAATACCGCATGCGCCATGTTTTCCGCATAACCGCGCGACACCACGCTGAGTCCGAAATCGGGCAGGGCGATCTGGCGCCGTTTATCCTGAACGCGCTTCATGATCAGCCATTCCATCGACCCGATCGAATTGGGGCCATAGACCATGGGGTAGCGGAACAGGCTGGCGTTATAATGCCCCGCGTGATGAAAGCCTAGAACCGTGTCTTCCGTCTGCCGGATCAGCCAGCCGAAGCTGGCTTCTTCAGATGATTCTATCCGCTGGGCGTTTTCCGGCGTTGGAATAGGCATGCCTGGAGGGAAATTGTCCTGCGGGTTGAACATGCCGCGATAGCTGGGTGGTCCGCCAATGGTGATCAGACGGGGAGTGATGCCGATCAGCGCTTCCGCGATAACGCGGATGCGGCCATAAGTGGCGATCACGATGTCGAATTTCCGCCCTTCGAGAAAAGGATCAATGGTTTCACGAAAATGCGGATCGGTATGGATATGTTCAACTTCCGGCGGGTTCTCGTCCAGTTCATGGGTGCCGCGGTGCATCATGGCCACCTCATACCCGCGCGCAATCAGTCCGTTCACCAGATAGGGGCCGGTTGGCCCCGTTCCCCCCACGACAAGCGCTTTCATTTATATATTTCCCTTTCTGAGTAAGATGACGTTACCGGTTGCGGTGATCGCGTCCTTCTCCCGGCTTTTTCGGATGCGCATAGGAATGGTGCACCGGAGCTGGGGTGAACGGAATATTCTGTAACCGCTCTTTGGTCTCGTTGTACACAGCCAGAAGCCTGTCTTCCAACGTATAGTCCAGCGGCGCGGCGTCCGGCCGGTGCTGCTGCATCCACTGAACCGTCAGGGCTATGGCCTCTTGCATCGGGACCACATCACGATAACCCAGATCCTGCCGGATGGCGGCTGTATCCATGATCTGATGATGCACGGAATTGTGGTAGAGCAGAAAATCTCCCGCGGAATAGGCGAACTGGCCCGGGAGGCTGCAGATTTCAAATTCCCAGTCCATCGCGCGGGCGATCATCTGCACCCAATGCGCGACAGTCATTCCCTGTTCATCGGCGCAGTTATAGATTTTTCCTGCCGAAGCTTCAGGTTTGTCAGTAGCCAGCAAAACGGCATGGGCCATGTTTTCCGCATAACCGCGGCTGAGCACCGTCAGCCCGCCTTCTGGCAGAATGATCTGACGGCGTTTGTCCCGCACCCGCTTCATGATGTGCCATTCCAGCGATCGCAGGGAATTGGGTCCATACACCATTGGATACCGAAACATGGTGGCGTTGTAATGGCCTGCGGCATGCTGGGCCATCACGACATCCTCTGTGTGTCGGATCAGCCAGCCAAATTCGAACTCCTCGCGGGAGGCGATGCGTTGCGCATCCTCCCGTGTCGGGATCGGCATTCCTGGCGGTCTATTGGCGTAGGGCTGCACCATGCCGCGATAGCCGACGGCGCCTCCGACCGCGATCAGGCGTGGCGTTTTGCCGATCAACGCCTCCGCCACCAGACGGATGCGGCCGTAAGTGGCGACCACAAGATCAAAGTCGCGGCCTTTCAGCCCTTCGTCCAGAGTTTCCCTGAAATGCGGATCACTGTGAATATGTTCGATCTCTGGCGGATTTTCCGGCAATTCATGACTGCCTCGGTGAAACATCGCCACTTCATAACCGCGCGCCATCAGCCCTTTGATGATATAGGGCCCCGTTGGGCCGGTACCCCCGACAACCAGCGCTTTCATGTTCCCTCCCTTCTTCTTATGAATTATGATCATAAATAGAGAAAGAGGCAGGCGCAACGCCCTGCCGGAACAGGGAGGTGGCAGATGAAGCACAAGATGATTTCTGCGGATGGACATATCGATTTTCCTCTGATGCCGGAGAATCTCTGGAAAGACAATGCGCCCGCCGCGCTGAAGGACCGCATGCCG
>DMKG01000146.1:391-11922 GCA_003454415.1 Alphaproteobacteria bacterium | reverse complement strand
AGCGCCCGCCGTGCTGAAGGACCGCATGCCGAGGGTGGTGGAGCGCAAGAACGGACGGATATGGGAAACCGCAGAGGGCGTCTCTCTCGGGCTTGCAGGGGGCATGGGATCGGGCGGGCGGCGCTATCAGCCTGGTCAGATTCACCGCTCCGATCGGATGGCGGAGCAGGGGCTTTACGCGGATCAGGACAGAGGCGTCATGCGTCCCGCCATTCCTGAGCTGCGCATCAAGGATCAGGATCTCGATGGAGTATGCGGGGAGGTGCTCTATGGCATTCTTGGGGCCGCAAACAAATTGGGCGATCCTGAAGTCACCAAATGCGTAGTGCGCATTTATAATGAATGGCTGTCGAATTTCTGCAAGACGGCGCCCAACCGTTTCGCAGGGGTTGGCTGCATCGCCGGCGGAACGCCGGAGGAATCCGCCGCCGAAATCCGGCGGATCGCCTCGCTAGGTCTGAAGGGCGCCGAGCTTGGCCTTTCCCACGACATGCTGCCCCTATGGCACAGTGACTGGGAGCCTGTCTGGAAGGCGGCCGCTGAAACCGGAATACCCGTGCATCTTCACACGATTGGCCCGAAACTCGACGAGCGGTGGTATAGCGATCCAAAAACCCGCCGCCCCTGGTTTGCAACCCATATGACGGGCTTCCAGATCGTCATGCTTAGCGTCCTTGCAGGGGTCATTTTCGGCGGCGCTCTGGAACGTCACAGAAACCTGAAAGTGGTGATCGGCGAAGCCGGGATAGGCTGGATTCCATATGTGCTGGAACGCATGGATTATGAATGGGAGGACCAGTTCAAGGATGTCGTGCCCCGCAAACCCAGCGAATACTGGTATGGCCAGATGTATGCGACGTTCCAGATCGATCGTACGGGCCTGGAAAACATCGGGCGGGTGGGTGAAGACAATATCATGTGGGGAAATGATTTTCCGCATCCGGATGGAATTTGGCCAGACAGCCGCGCCTCGCTCGATGAACAGCTTGCAGGCATGGATGAAAGAATCGTTCGTAAGATCACCCATGACAACGCGGCGAAGCTCTATGGTTTCACTGTCTGAGGAATTCTGGGTGGGAGTCAGTTTCTGTCGCCAATGAACGACTCCAGCCATCTCGAGGAATGTATCACAGCTCCATCCGGCGCTGAGGGGGTGAAGCGGATTCTGACCGGTCTTCTGAATGAGCTGGAGGGTTATGAAAAGGGCGTCCGGACTGGAGAGGATGTAAAATGCCTGCATAACTATCGTGTCGTTCTCCGGCGGGCGCGGGTGGCGGTCTCTCAATTCAGGAGAATCCTGCCGCCGGACGCCCATGCGTATCTGACCGGAGAATTACGCTGGCTCGGCCGGGAGTCGGGAGCTCTGCGCGATTATGACGTCTATCTAGAGGCCCTGGAGAGCTATCAGGAATGGCTTCCGGCAGAGTTGCATTCGTCATTGCGAATTTTCCGTGAACACTTGCTGGAAAACAGGAACACCGAACAGGAAAAGTTCACGCGCGCCATTTCGGAAAACCGGTATCATCAGTTCATCGCCTGGTGGCGGAAGTTTTCGGGTGAAGATCAGGCGGATGGGGAAACACCCGGCAACCCCGATTTCGCGGCGGTTTGCCGCAGGAGAATCTGGCGTATATATCGGCGCATGCTCCGCGAGGGAGCTCTGATCTGCAAGGACAGTCCGGCTGCCGCGCTGCATGAATTACGCAAGGATGGCAAGAAATTGCGTTATCTGCTGGAGTTTTACAGCCAATATCCACCGGGCGGCAAAACCGGAAAATTGACGTCTCGCCTGCGTCAGTTACTCGCCATACTAGGGAAGCATCAGGATGCAGAGGTGCAGGCTGAGGCCCTGATACAGTTCAGTCAACGGCCTCCGCCCGAAGATGCTGACGCAAATTCATTTTTTTTGGGTCTTGGCATGCTGATTGGCCATCTGAACGCTCTGAAGATACAGGCGCGGAAAGATTTTGAGGCCGGTTTTCAAAAGTTTTCCAGCGACAAGAACCGGCGGCGGTTTCGTTCGCTCTGCGGCAGGCGCAGCCTTATCCGGGCTGGGGATAGTTGAGCGTTTTCCGGATATGATAGGCCCGCCGCACGGATTTGCGTACGCCTTGTGATAAGGCCAACAAGTCTAACGCGGCCGGTGAAAACCAGTCCAGTTCAGAATGTTCGTGGGTCAGGGCCAGTTCTGTTTCGGGCCCGGAGAGTTTGCAGAAATGACTGACCAGAAATACGTCTGTCTTTCCGGGTCGGCGCCTAATCCAGCGGTGCAGGAATCTGCCCGGTTTGACGGTCAGGCCTGTCTCTTCCCCGACTTCACGGATCAGGCATTGCTTGGGGGATTCCTCCTCGCCCAGCCGGCCGCCAGGAAGATCCCACTCGCCACTGTGTTTGCGCAGCAGTAAAACCTTGTTGTGCTGCAGGATGACGCCCTTCATGGAAACATAAAACAAGATGTCCTGCTGAGGCATGGGCGCTCCATTGAACGGTAATCCATAGTATATTGAATGAACGGCATCGTTCTGGAATGTTTAGTGCATCAGCATGGGGGTGTGAAGTGACTCTTATATGAAGCTTCGCGGGTTGGACCTCAACGGGTCAGCCGGTGGTCAAGGGGGGGCGTCGGTAAGGAAAGGATTTTTTCCCTGTACCCGTAACAGGTTCGAAGGGATAGAGACTCCAACGGGCGCCGTCCCGGTCCTGCGGGGAAACACAGACAAGAAGGACGATGCCGGAAACGCGGCGAGTACAGGCCAGCATGAAAATTGGATTCATCTTCAACGCCCAGTCACACCAGATTTTTCACAGCCTGCCTGTAGCCAGCGTCCTCGCGCGGGATTATCCGGAGGCGGAAGTGACTCTGCTCGCCCGCAGTCCCGCGCAGCAGGATTATCTGCAAGAGCTCGCCTCTTTCTACGAAGCCCCGAATCTGCGCTTTCAGATCGCCGCGCCGCCATTTCCTTATGGGAGGCTGGGGCCGGAAGTCACGGCGCCGAAAACCCTGACTCTGATATGGAACCTGCGCGCTTTCTCCCGCTTTGACGCGCTGGTCGTGCCGGAACGCACCAGCCTGTATCTGCGTAAAATGGGTTTGCGAAAAACGAAATTTATTCACACCACTCATGGCGCCGGGGACGATGAACGGGAGTGGGATACACGCATTCGGGATTTCGATCTGGTGCTGCTGCCTGGGGCGAAGCGCCGCGACCGGCTGCTGGCGAAGGGACTGCTGCGGCCCGGCCATTACGCTATCGGCGGCTATAGCAAGTTTGATCTGGTTAGGCGGATGGGACTTGCGCGGCCGCCAATTTTCCGCAATGGCCGCAAGACGGTGCTGTACAACCCGCACCACAATCAGGCGCACAGCTCCTGGTTCAGGATAGGGCGTGAGGTCCTGGAATATTTCGCACATTCAGACAGATTCAATCTGATCTTTGCGCCGCATATCCGTATGCGCGACGATGGCGCCATTCAGGAGAAGGAGTTACAGCCTTACCGAAATCGCGCGCATGTATTGCTGGATTTGGGAAGCCCGCGCAGCGTGGATATGAGCTACAGTCTGGCCGCGGATATTTATCTGGGGGACTGGAGCAGCCAGCTTTATGAATTCCTGTTGCGGCCGCGGCCCGCAATCTTTCTCAACCCGCATGGCTTCGACTGGCGGAACCGGGAAGAGTTTCTCTGGTGGACCCTGGGAAAGGTCGTAGCGGATATTTCCGGGCTCGATCAGGCGCTGAATACGCTTGAACACTGGCGGGGGGAATATGAGGCCGCCCAACAGGCCGCCTTTACCTATAGTTTCGCACAGTTCGGGCAAGGCGCGCCGCGCCGCGCGGCGGAAGTCATCATGACGTTTCTGAGAGAGGGGAGGGTCGAGGATGATTGTGCGTGAGGATGGCCTGACGCCCTACATTGCGTTGCTTCGGAGAAGCGCAATCGCATGTCGGGATGGATGATCTTAAAAGAGATTGATGGGAAGCTTCAGAAAGCTGACGCCGTTTGCCTCTGGCGGGGGCATCTGTCCCGCGCGCATGTTCACCTGGACAGCGGGAATCATCAGGGCCGGCATGTTCAGTGTGCTGTCACGGCTGGAACGCATCTTCACGAATTCTTCTTCGCTGACGCGATTGTTCACATGAATGTTTTCCGCGCGCTGCCTCGCGACAGAACATTCCCAGGCATATTCCGTACGCCCTGGCGCCAGATAATCATGGCAGAGAAACAGGCGCGTTTCTGAGGGCAGACCGTATAGCTTCTGGATCGAACGGTATAACGTTCGCGCATCGCCCCCGGGAAAATCCGTTCTCGCGCTGCCGTAATCCGGCATGAAAAGGGTATCGCCAATGAAGGCGGCATCCCCCGCCAGATAGGTCATACAGGCTGGTGTATGACCGGGCGTATGCATCGCCAGGACTTCCAGGCCGCCGATCCGGAACATTTCCCCATCCTCAAACAGTCTGCCGAACTGGCTGCCATCGGTGCTGAATTCGCCGCCGGTATGATAGATTTTGCTGAAGGTCTCCTGCACCAGCGTCACTTTGACGCCAATCGCCGTTTCGCCGCCAAGTTCTGCCTGCAGATAAGGGGCTGCGGAAAGATGGTCCGCATGCACATGGGTTTCAAGAATCCATTGCGTGTCCAGCCGGTTGTTCCTGATATAGCCGATGATCCTGTCTGCCGATTGGGTGCTGGTGCGTCCTGCGGCGTGGTTGAAATCCAGTACGGAATCTATGATCGCGCAGGCGGATGAGCCTGGATCCTTCAGCACATAACTCACGGTGAAAGTGGCCGGGTCGAAAAATGCCTGAACGGATGGCTGCATACGCCCCCTTATTTTACGAAAAGAATCCGTAAAACCAATGTGGAGGAACCGCGCTTTCATTACAAGCAGAAACTGTCTGCTGAAATGGCGCCGGACTTATTCGCCTGCGGGGGCCTTTTCTGTGGAAAGCAGACCGAACAGCGCCGGAAAAATCACAACCACCAGAATAATGCGGGCGAGATGCATGAAGGAAATATACGCCGTGAGTGATCCAAGGGAGAGGGCGATCAGGCTCATTTCCGCCAGTCCGCCAGGGGCCAGCGCAAGGATCAAAGGCTTTGTCGGATCACCGATCAGCGGCGCGACGAGGATGCCGGTGGCGGTGGCGGCGATCACCATCATCAGGCCGGAGCCAGCGGCGAAAACGATGGTGCGCCATACATGGCTCAGGCTCAATCCTGCAAACCGGCAGCCAATCCCTGCGCCAATGACGACCTGCGCCGCCGCGACGAGAGCCCCGGGGGGCGAGGCTTTGGTTAAGCCGCTGATGTGAAGCGCTGCGCTCAGCAGCATCGGGCCGAGCAATGCGCCAGCGGGCAGCCGCAATCTGGGCGCCAGCGGAACGCCGATCACCGCGCAGGCGGTCAGCAGGACAATGTCTGGTAAATCTGGAATTCCCGCCGCGTCAGGGGGAAGAGACGGGATATGCAAACCCTCAATATACCGGAAATAAACAGGAATCGTCCCCACCACCACAAGAATCCGCGTGGCGTGCGCCAGGCTGATGGTGGCGGGATTGCCGCCCATGGCTTCCCCGACCGTCATCATTTCCGTCAAGCCGCCGGGCGCGCTGGAGAAATAGGCTGTAGCCTGGTCAAATCCCGCGAAACGCCGGAAGAACTGATAGCTCAGCGTGGTGATCAGCGTCATGAAACCCAGCATCACTCCCATGGAGGGTAGCCATAATACCGCCTGCTGCAAGATTTCCGGGCGGAATGCGCTGCCCAGCATGATGCCGAGAATTGCCAGCATGATTTTGCGCAGACCCTGGGACATATGTGTAGGCGCGCCCGCAAGGCTCGCCGCAGTGGTGAAGAACATCGCCCCCAGCATCCAGGCGAGGGGGGCGCCGATCAAAAAGAATAATCCGCCCCCAAGCGCCGCCAGCGCCAGGGTTCCGCAAAGCCGTAAAGACTGGCCTGCAGGCAGCAGGAAATTTTGCATGGGTTGATACGCCTTACCTCAGTCCGTGAACTGTTCCATCAATATGCGTTCGTCCAGATCATGGCCGGCGTCGAAAAGGATTGGCGCAGTGACGTCTCTGGCTATGCTGATCTCGACAATGGCGACGTCGCGCACTTCCAGCATGTCGGCGACCGCGCTGACAGGGCGTTTTTCGCGCTCCAGAATTTCGAATGTCACCACAGCAGAATCAGGCAGAAGCGCGCCGCGCCAGCGCCGCGGCCGGAACGCGCTGATCGGCGTCAGGGCAAGTACGCCCGCCTTGATCGGCAGCACCGGCCCATGGGCTGAAAGATTGTAGGCGGTGCTGCCAGCGGGCGTCGCTACCATGACGCCATCGCAACTCAATTCCTCTAGGCGCACAACCCCGTCGACGAGAGTACGGATTTTCGCCGCCTGACGGGTGGAGCGCAGCAGGGATACCTCATTGATCGCCAACCCTTCATGGATCTGTCCATCCCCATCCGTGGCGCGCATCCGCAGGGGATGAAGGCGGGTGATCTCCGCATTCTGCAGCCGTTCCCGCAGGGCGTCTTCCTGGTATTCATTCATGAGAAAGCCGAGAGAGCCCCGGTTCATGCCATAGACGGGAATGTTTTGGCCCATGATCTGATGCAGGGTATGCAGCATATGCCCATCTCCCCCCAGGGCCACGATCACATCAGCCTCCTCCGGAGGGGTGTCGCCGTAGCGGTCGCGCAACACCAGCAAGGCGTCCCGCGCCTTGGGGCTGTCGGCGGCTGTGAAGGCGATTTTCTGATAGGATGTCATCACCTGTTCATACAGGCGCAGCCTGCGCCTTGTCCATTGCCTCTGCAATGTCTAACGCAACTGCGGTGATTGCCGGAAAACGTGTGGGCTTATAGCGAAAATGAAAATATAATCACAGTAAAAAAATATTCTATTCATGATAAATGCAAAATTTACCAGTAATAATTTATTTACCAAGCTATAAATATAAGTTTTAACTTCATATAAATCTGAAAATAATAATATGTCCACTCCAGTATAACACTGTTGAGTGCGATATATGTCTGCTCAGGCGGCGCTGATCACGCAAATCTATGTGGGATATTTCAACCGCGCCCCCGATCCATCCGGGCTGACCTACTGGTTTTCGCAATTACAGTCCGGCATGCCGGCGGCCGCCATCGCCTCAAGCTTCGCCGGTCAACCGGAAGCGCTTTCGCTTTACAGTTATCTGAACCAGCCTGCGGCGGGAAACACGGATGCTTTTCTCAGCGCCATTTATGAAAATCTGTTTGGCCGCGCTCCCGATGCGGGGGGGCTGAATTACTGGAAGGGCGAGTTGTTGTCGGGCAGGCCGGCTGGGCAGATCATTCTCGACATCATCCAAGGCGCGCAGGGCAATGACAGAACGGTATTGGATAACAAGACGGTTGCGGCTCAGGCCTATGTGGATCATCTAGGGAGTGTTGCAGGGGAATCCTTCCGTATTGGCGATGCGCGAAGGGCGGTGACGGATGTCTCTACAAGCGCTAACTCCGTCAGTGCGGCCCTGGAGAAGATCAGTCTGACCGGGCCTTTGGGAAATGGGCTGAGTCTCGTCTTCAACGATGCGAGTGGCGTCCTTGCGCCTTATGAGGCCGCCATCAAAGCGAGCGCGGCCGCGGCGTGGGATATGTGGGCGGCGCATTTCACCAGAATCGCGCCGATTGAAGTGGAGATCACTTATGCCCGCGCGGGGCCAGGGGTGCTCGCTTCCGCTGGCTCGGCCATCGAGGTCTTTACCGGTGAAAGCCACAATGGAAAGCGGGTGACCCAATCCGGGGTGAGCCGGGAGATCGCCACAGGGCAGGACCCGAATGGCGGCGCCGTTGACGCCAGGATAATCCTGTCCGCTGATCTTGCCCGGCTGGCGTTCCGCAGTTCCCCGGATGATCCGCTGCCGCGCGACAAGCTGGACGCGCTATCGATCTTCGCCCATGAATTTGGTCATATTCTGGGGTTCCGCAGCGCGCTGGATGAAAATGGTCAGCCTACTCAGAATTTTATTACCAATTACGACCGCTATATCAGTGGCGCCACGGCGAATGCGCTGCATTACAATGGCCCAGCCGTGCTGCAGGTGAAAGGCGGCTCAGTCCCGCTCGCCAGCAATGGTCCCGCCCATATCCATGTCGGCGGGGATTTGATGACAACCAGTATTGGCGCAGGCGAGGCCAAACTGGTGGGGGTGCTTGATCTGGCGGTGCTGAGAGACACGGGACTCCCGGTAAGCCTTTCAGCATTCGACGGCTTTGCCTAACGCGAAAGAACAATGCTAGAATGCCGTTCTGGTTGGCCGCCAAGGAGGAGCGCTCCCATGAGCAACACCAAAATCGTGCAGGATTTCATCGCCGCCTGGGAGGCGCGTGACATCGACCGCGTGATGCGCTTTTTCGCGGAGGATGCGGTTTATCACAACATACCGATGCCGATGATGACGGGGCGCGCCCCTATCCGTAAATTTATCGAGGGGTTTCTGGGTTCCAGTGAATCCGTGCAATTTGAAACCCATCACATTGCGGAATCCGCTGACGGCGTGGTGATGACCGAGCGCACCGACAGGTTTCTGATTAACGGTCAGGAACTGGCGCTGCCTGTGATGGGTGCGTTTGAGATCAAAGACGGCAAGATCGCCAAGTGGCGCGATTATTTCGATCTGGCCCAGTTCCAGACCCAGATGGCGAAGATCAGCGCGCAGCGGTGAGGGCGGGGAAGCGAGACCGATTTGCAGCGAAATATCAGGGACAGTGCGGACTGCGCCAGTCCGAATGTCAGCATTTCTTTCAGGAAGGGGGAGTTTTCAGATGGCGGTGCGTATTTTCCAGCCGGCCAGAAACGCCATGCAATCCGGATATGCAGGCGCCGATCAATGGGTGCTTGAATATGAGCCGGAAAGGGCGAAAAAAATCGAACCGCTTATGGGCTGGACCAGTTCTTCCGACATGCGCCATAATGAACTCCGCCTGAAGTTCGACAGCCGCGAGGCGGCGATCGCCTTTGCGCAAAAGCATAACCTCGTGTATCAGGTAATCGAACCGCGCAAGCGCCAGCGGCTTATAAAAACCTATGCCGATAATTTCCGTGCCGGCAGGCCGGTTCCCTGGACCCATTGATGCCGATAAAGCGCGGGGTCCAGCTATCTTTGGGCCAGTTATCGTTGGGTATGTGCCCGTAGCTCAGCTGGATAGAGCACAAGCCTTCTAAGCTTGGGGTCGCAGGTTCGAATCCTGCCGGGCACGCCACTTTCGACATCTAGGTTCCGGACAGATTATGGGGTGTGGATTACAAGGGGGGTTTCGAAAGGGTATCAGGCAGTGCTGCTATCCGCTGACCATTACTGGCTATCGCTCGATATGCCTGCCGCCTATGTGACCGGAATAAAAACAGGCCCATGCGTCAATAAGCACGCCACGAAGGCTGGTGGGCGATGCATGACTCGAACATGCGACCCCTGCGATGTGAACACAGTGCTCTACCAACTGAGCTAATCGCCCTTGCGCCAGACCGGCCAAGCTATAGGGTGGTTTCCCCCGCCCGGTCAAGGGTCAAGACCGTACCGGCAAGATTTCCGGCAGCACCTCGATCAACCTGTCGAAACTGTCAATAACGATTTCCGCCCCCAATTCCCGCATCGGGGTTTGGGAATAGCCGAAACTGACGCCAACGACAGGAATCTTCGCCGCCCGGGCGGTATCAAGATCAACGGCGCTGTCGCCGATCAGGACGGCGCGCGCAGGATCGCCCCCCGCCCGCCGGATGGTTTCAAGCAGATGCGCCGGGTCCGGCTTGCGCACGGTGAGACTGTCACTGCCCAGAATGGCTGTAAAATGGCTATGCATGTCCAGCGCATGCAGCAGGGCATGAGAAAGCGCCTCGGGCTTGTTGGTGCAGACCCCCATGCGGGCGCGCCGGCTTCTGAAATATTCGAGCGTGCGGGCGACGCCGGGAAAGGGCGTGCTGTTTGTGGCGATGTTCTGACCATAATAGTCTATGAACTGTCCGAACATGCGCTGCATGTCCTCCCCAGAAGGGATCCGCCCGTTAAGCCTCATGCCCCGTTCGATCAGCGCCCGCGCCCCATGGCCCACCAGATTGCGCACTTCGGGAAGGGGCAGGGGGGCATAACCCTCCTGCGCCAGCACATGATTGAGGGCTGCAGTCAGATCGGGAGCGGTGTCGACAAGGGTTCCATCCAGATCGAAAACGAGCGTGCAGTCGGCGTAAAGCGGCGTATCTGACATTCAGCGGTCCCTGAAGTGTGATCACTGTCATGTATATGACAGGATGATCGTAAGATTAGGTAATAATTATTGAATTGGAGAAAGAATGGGCTATCAGGAAGAATCCGTTAATATAGAGCCGGTTTTCGTTTCATAAGGGCGTCTTTATGTCAGTTGTCAAATCTACTGCCGCGATCATCCTTGCCGCAGGGGAGGGGACGCGCATGCAATCCTCCCTGCCCAAGGTGCTGCACGCCATTGCCGGGCGCAGCATGCTGGGGCATGTGCTGGCGCTGAGTGAGTCGCTCTCGGCGGAGCGCAGGGTGGTGGTGATCGGCCCCGGCATGTCTCAGGTCAGACAGGCGGCGCTTGCCCTGGCGCCGGAAGCGGTCATCGCCATTCAGGAAAAGCGTCTTGGCACCGCCGACGCGGTCAAGGCGGCTTCCGGGGCGATGGAGGGGTTTGCCGGGGATGTTCTGATCCTCTATGCAGATACCCCTCTGGTTAGGGAGGAAACCCTGCATGCGATGCTCCGGGCGCGGGAACAGGGCGCATCTGTCGTTGTCCTGGGGTTCCGGCCTGCCGATCCTTCTCCCTACGGGAGGCTGATCATGGGGAGAGTGGGCCTGGAGGCGATCATCGAATCGAAAGACTGCACACCGGATCAAAGCAGAATCGATTTCTGCAATTCCGGGGTGATGGCGGTAGACGGCGAGGCGCTGTTCAGCCTGCTGAAGGAAGTGGAGAACCATAACGCCAAGGGCGAGTATTATCTGACGGATATCGTCGCCCTGGCGCGCCGCCGCGGCCTGGTGTGCGCGGCTGTGGAGGCGGATGCAGATGAGGTGTCCGGGGTCAATAATCGCGTGGAACTGGCCGAAGCCGAGGCGGTCCTGCAAAACCGGCTGCGCCGGGCCGCAATGATGAACGGCGCGACGCTCCTGGATCCGTCCACAGTCTATTTCAGCTATGACACCAGGCTGGGCCGTGATGTGGTGGTCGGCCAGCATGTGGTGTTCGGCCCAGGGGTGACGGTCGCGGACGGCGCCGCTATCCGGCCGTTTTCGCATCTGGAAGGGGCCTATGTTGCCCATGGCGCCGAGATCGGCCCTTATGGCCGGCTGCGTCCCGGGACGGAGATCGGAAAGGGGGCGAAGATCGGCAATTTTGTGGAGATCAAGGCCACCCGCGTGGAAGAAGGCGCGAAAGTCAATCACCTTTCCTATGTGGGCGATGCGCGGATAGGAGCAGGGGCGAATATCGGCGCTGGCACGATCACCTGTAATTACGATGGTTTC
>DMKG01000146.1:0-191 GCA_003454415.1 Alphaproteobacteria bacterium | reverse complement strand
TCACCTGTAATTACGATGGTTTCGAGAAGCATTTCACGGAGATCGGCGCAGGGGCCTTCATTGGCTCCAATACCTGTCTGGTGGCGCCTGTGAAAGTGGGCGATGGGGGCTATACCGGTTCGGGAAGCGTCATCACCAGAGATGTGAGTCCCGATGCGCTGGCGCTGGTGCGACTCCAGCCGTTTCAGCGC
>DMKG01000147.1:11325-11771 GCA_003454415.1 Alphaproteobacteria bacterium | reverse complement strand
GAGCTTGATGCCCTTTGTCTCGGCAAGGCCTCTTGCCAGTGACTCCAGCTCCGCGGCCGACCAATCGGCGGCGCCGTCGAGCTGGCTGCGCAGGGCCGTCAGCACGGCGCGCGCGTCGGCGGTCATCTGCGCGCGCGCCTTCTCATCGAGCGCGAGCGGCCGCGCGAGCGTGTAGAATCGCGCGTTCTCAGCCAATTCCTTCAGGGTCTTGGCGCGCGCTTTCAGGCCCGGCATACCGGCCTTCAGACGCTCGACGGCGGCCCCATCGCCGCCAACGCCGAGGCGCCCGGCGACTTCCTCGGCCAGACGTGCGTCGTCGCACTGGCGCAGATAGTGGCCATTCAGATTGTCGAGCTTGGCGAAATCGAAGCGCGATGGCGCGCGCCCGACCCCGTCCAGGTCGAACCACTCGATCGCCTGCTTGGTCGAGATGATCTCGTCATCGC
>DMKG01000147.1:4035-11215 GCA_003454415.1 Alphaproteobacteria bacterium | reverse complement strand
GATACCCCATGTCACGGTAGGCGTCGACACCCAGCGCGCCGTGGCGTTTGGAGAGTTTCGCCCCGTCGGGCCCCAATATCATGGGCAAATGAGCAAAAACGGGCGGTTTCCAGCCCATCGCCTGGTATATCTGCAATTGCCGGGCGGTATTGGTGAAATGATCATCGCCCCGGATCACATGGCTGATNNGGTCGAGATGATCTCGTCATCGCCATGGCCCCAGCCGAGCCGCAGCAGATAGTTGCGCAGCGCCTCCGGCAGATAGCCCATGTCGCGATAGGCTTCGACGCCCAGCGCGCCGTGACGCTTGGAGAGCTTGGCGCCGTCGGCGCCGTGGATCAGCGGGATGTGGGCGAAGCTCGGCGCCTCCCAGCCGGCGGCTTGATAGATTTGCAACTGCCGGAACGTGTTGGTCAGATGATCGTCGCCACGGATCACCTGGGTGACGCCCATGTCGTGATCGTCGACCACAACCGCATGCATGTAGGTCGGCGTGCCATCGCTGCGCAGGATGACGAAATCATCAAGCTGCGCATTGCTGAAGGCGACGCTTCCCAGAACCTGGTCCGCCACCATGGTTTCCCCCTCACGAGGGGTTTTGATGCGTATCGCAGGCGCGACGCCTGACGGCGCTTCCGAAGGAGCGCGGTCCCGCCACATGCCATTATAGACCGGCGGCCTGCCTTCGGCGCGGGCGGTTTCACGCATGGCTTCCAGTTCTTCCGGGGTGCAGTAACACCGGTAAGCCATGCCCGCGGCAAGCAGTTGATGCGCAATCTCGGCGTGCCGTCCGCGGCGACTGAACTGGTAAATGGGGGGCTCGTCAGGTTCAAGACCAAGCCAGGACATGCCGTCGAGAATCGCATCTATGGCTTCCTGTGTCGATCTTACGCGGTCAGTATCCTCGATGCGAAGCAGGAATCTGCCGCCATGATGGCGGGCAAACAGCCAGTTGAACAGGGCCGTACGCGCCCCGCCAATATGGAGAAATCCTGTAGGGGATGGGGCGAAGCGGGTGATTACTGCGGCGGTTCCGGTCATCGATGGGGCTTTCGAAATCTAAAGGCTTGCGTAAGGGGATATTGCTTAGCACACTTGCCAGTGCTCCGGTTCTAACATTCGCCTCCTGTTTTACCAGCCCTGTTTGCAAATGTTAGAACCTTCAGGACAACTCGCAAGTATATGATTCTAGTGGAGCTATTGAATTTGACATTTGAGGATGGGCCTCTGCGCCGCCGGGACTCATATGTCAAATTCGCTCCACGAGTGAGGTGGTTTGAAATACGCCATATGATCAGGCTGGGCTGGGCGCGTATGTCAAATCCATAAATCACACTGGCCTCCTCTGTCTGCGGGTTCGCCGGGGTGGGTTAGCGTTGGGGGACGCTCGTGTTCACGATTTTATCACGCCGGGAGGAGACGCAAAGCAGCGGGCCGGTCATATACGGTTCGTCACCTGGGGTGTTTCTTCAACATGCGGGCGCTCTGCTTCATCCGCTCAGGGCGATTGGCGAAAACTTCCGCAATGAACGGGGGCGCTGGGCGTTATGGGCGCCGGTCTTCCTGGGGCTTGGCGTCGGGATTTATTTTTCCCTGCCGGTCGAGCCCTGGCGCTGGTTCGGAGTGGTTGCGGCGGGGGGCCTTGGCCTGCTCCTTTATCTGTTTCGTCTGAAGCCTGCAATTCAGCTTTTGCTGATTCCGGTTTTTCTGAGCGCAACAGGCTTCAGCGCCATACAGATTCGCAGCCTGACCCGCCATGCGCCGGTGCTGGCGGAGCGGCTGGGGCCTGTGAATATCAGCGGGCGATTGATTGCCGTGGAAAGGCAGGAAGCGGGGGTGCGGTATCTGATCGCGCCTACAGCGATTGAACGGCTGTCCCCGGCGCAGATACCGGCGCGTATCAGGCTGCGCCTGAGTGGAAAGAGCCGCGCCGAT
This sequence comes from Alphaproteobacteria bacterium, assembly GCA_003454415.1. Taxonomy (GTDB): domain Bacteria; phylum Pseudomonadota; class Alphaproteobacteria; order UBA11222; family UBA11222; genus UBA11222. Next base: position 9,280 of record DMKG01000147.1, on the reverse strand, counting down.
ATGACGCTGGCTGCAGGGGATCGCGTGTGGCTGCGCGGCGTGCTATTGCCCCCGCCGGGGCCCGTTTCTCCTGGCGGTTTCGATTATGGCCGCATGCTGTGGTTCGAGCGCATCGGCGCCGTGGGGTATATCCTCTCGCCTCCGCGCAAGAGAGGCGCTGCAGGCCATGAAGATATCTGGAGCGAAACAAGCCTGCGCCTGACCGCATTCCGCGACCGGCTGACCGCCCGCGTCATGGCGGCGATTCCTGGCGAATCGGGAGCGGTGGCCGCCGCCCTGATGACAGGGGACAGGGCCGCGATCTCCAGACCGGTAAATGATGCGATGAAAAACTCCGGCCTGGCGCATCTGCTTTCCATTTCCGGACTGCATATGGGGATGGTGGCGGGTATTCTGTTTTTCTCCCTGCGGGCGCTTCTAGCGATGATCGAACCGGTTGCTCTGCGCTATCCGATCAAGAAATGGTCGGCGGGCTTCGCCCTTGCCGGGTTGTTGCTATATCTGTTGATTTCCGGCGCCTCCATCCCGACGCAACGCTCCTTCCTGATGACGGGGCTGGTCCTGACGGCGGTCATGCTGGACCGCAAGGCGATTTCCATGCGTTCTGTCATGCTGGCCGCCTGCGCCCTCCTGCTGCTTACCCCCGAAAGTCTGTACAGCGCGAGTTTCCAGATGTCCTTCGCCGCCGTCATCGCCCTGGTGGCGGTGTATGAACGGTTTGGGGCGCAATTTTCCTATAATGACGGCGAGGATGGGTGGTTCATGCGCGGTTTGAAATATATAGGCGCGACCCTCTGCACCAGCCTGGTTGCGGGCCTCGCCACGGCGCCTTTCGCGGCGTTTCATTTCAACCGCTACACGGTTTACGGGCTGCTGGCGAATATGCTTGCAGTGCCGCTGACCGGTGTTGTGATCATGCCCAGCGCCGTCGCCGCCTTTTTGCTGATGCCTTTCGGTCTCGATCATTGGGCGTTATGGGTGATGGGGATCGGGGTGCATTGGATGCTGGAGATCGCTTATTGGGTGGCGGGCCTTCCGGGCGCCGTGATAGCGGCAGGACAGGCGCCGGATGCGGCCCTGCTGCTGATAGTTGGCGGCGGGCTGTGGCTCTGTTTGTGGGAGCGCGGCTGGCGGATGGGGGGACTGGCGCCGATGGTCATCGGTCTTTGTCTCTGGTTGGCCAGCGCGGTGTTTCGTCCGGATATTCTTGTGGAGGGGCAGGGACGGGTGATCGCGGTGCGAAATGCGAACGGTGATATGGAGGTGAACAGCAGAAGAATGGCGCGTCATGCGAATAAGGAATGGGCTCTGCAGGAGGGGCTGATGCAAGGGATGCCCCTGAGGCGAGAGGGTTCCGCCAGAGCCTGTGACCCCAGCCTCTGTCTGTTTTCGGCAAGGAGCGGAGACAGGGTGGCGCTGGTGCGTGATTCTATCCGTTTGCAGGAAGCTTGCGCGCGCGCCAGCATAGTGATTGCGAGCGTGAAGGCGGAATCCTGCGAGGGACCTCGTCTGGTTCTGGACGCGGATGATCTTTCCCGTAACGGCGCGCATGCCATGTGGCTGACTTCCGATGACGTAATCCTGGAAACCGTTTCCGGGGAACGCGGCCGCCGCCCCTGGGCGCCTGCAAAGGAATAAGGCGCATATTTCACCTATTAGCCTATTGACATGCGCAAGGCGTGCGGTCACAGACTGTCCCGCTAAATTTATGGGCGGAACACATGGCGCTGGACCCAGGTAAAGACGACGGGGGAATAGCATTGGGGCAGGCGGAATCCCGCTATGCGCCGGTGATGCGATTCGGCGCGGACGCGCCCCTGCTGCTGGATTGCGGCGTAAACCTTGCCCCCCTTGACATCGCCTATCAGACCTACGGAACGCTGAATGCCCAGCGCAGCAACGCCATTCTGATCTGTCATGCCCTCACGCTCGATCAGTATGTGACAGGGATCCATCCTCTTACCGGTCGGACCGGCTGGTGGAACATCATGGTCGGTCCTGGCAAACCGCTGGATACGGACCGTTATTTCATAATCTGCGCCAATGTGATCGGCGGCTGCATCGGCAGCACCGGTCCCACCAGCATCAATCCCGCCACGGGAAGGCCCTATGGCCTGTCTTTTCCGGTGATCACCATCGGCGATATGGTTAACGCGCAGGCGAAACTTGTGGAGGCGCTGGGGATCGAACAGTTATTTTGCGTCATTGGCGGCTCCATGGGTGGGATGCAGGTGTTGCAATGGGCTTATGATTATCCCGAAAAGGTTTTCAGCGCCGTTCCGATCGCTACAGCCGCGCTGCACTCGGCCCAGAACATCGCCTTTCATGAGGTTGGGCGACAGGCGATCATGGCGGACCCCGACTGGCGCGGCGGCGATTATCTCAATCAGGACACACGGCCGGAGAAGGGTCTGGCGGTGGCGCGGATGGCCGCGCATATCACCTATCTGTCCGAGGCCGCCCTGCATGAAAAATTTGGCCGCAATTTACAGGACCGGGAAAAAATCGGCTTCGGTTTCGATGCGGATTTCCAGGTCGAAAGCTATTTGCGTCATCAGGGTTCAACCTTTGTGGAGCGCTTTGACGCCAATTCCTATCTGTATCTTACCCGGGCGATGGATTATTTCGATCTGGCGGCGGAAAGCGGCGGCGTGCTGGCGGAGGCGTTTCGCGGCGCGAAGACGCGCTTCTGCGTGATCTCCTTTACCAGCGACTGGCTGTTTCCCACTTCCGAAAGCCGGGAGATCGTGCAGGCGTTGAACGCGGCTGCGGCCAATGTCAGCTTTGTGGAGATCGAATCCCAGAAAGGCCATGACGCCTTTCTGCTGGATGAGCCGGAACTGTTTGCAACCCTGCGGGGCTTTCTGAACGCAGCGGCGGACAAACGCGGATTGAAACATGTCGGCTGATCCGGCGCGTCAGAATGGCGGCCGGGTCGATCTGCAGCTTATCGCCAGCATGATCGAGCCCGGAAGCCGCGTGCTTGACGTTGGTTCTGGCGATGGGGAATTGCTGCGCCTGCTGAACGCGACCCGTGAGGTGGATTGCCGTGGGATCGAAATCAGTCAGAAAGGGGTCAATGCCGGCGTGGCGCAGGGACTTTCCGTCGTGCAGGGGGATGCGGACAAGGATCTGGTCAATTATCCTACCAAAGGATTTGACTATGTCATTCTGAGCCAGACCCTGCAGGCGACCCGTGCGCCGCAAAAAGTTGTCCGTGAACTGGTGCGCATTGGCCGTCGCGCCATTATCTCTTTTCCAAATTTCGCTCACTGGCGCGTACGTGCGCGCATCCTGTTTACAGGACAGATGCCGGTGACGCCCACTCTTCCTTTTCAATGGTATGAAACCCCTAATATTCATCTTTGCTCCATCGATGATTTTGTGAATATGACCAAAGGCATGGGGGTGACGATCGAAAAATTTATTGCGCTGGACTGGCATGGCAAAGTCAGTATGACCAACAATACTCCGGCGCTGGCCAATCTGCTGGCCGCGCAGGCGCTGTTCCTGTTGCGCGAGGATTAATTGTGGGCGGGCTGCAATCGTGACGTGGCCAGCCGGCGGATATGTGAACGGGCGTTTTCGGGGATGGGGGCGTAGATCTGCTTGCTGGCCTCCACCAGCCAGACGCCGGCGAAGCGCGGCCAGAGTGATTTGCCGATGTGTTCCCATTTTTCCGGCGCGCCGAACATCAGCCGGGGACCGAGCGGGGGCATATGCAGGACGGAGGCCCATTGCTCTGGCGAGAATAGACAGTCGCGCAGCAGATGCGTCAATTGCAGGCGTGAGAACGGGCGGCCTTGGCCGAAGGGCGTCGTCTCCAGCCGCGCCCAGAGGCCCATGCGGTTGGGCGCCGCCAGAAGCAGCTTGCCGCCGGGTGCGAGCACGCGCCACACTTCCCGCAGGGCCGGACGGAAATGCTCGCTGGTTTCAAGAAAATGAACCAGCAATATGCGGTCTATCGAGGCGTCGGCAAAAGGAAGCTGTGTTTCGTCTGCGAGCCCGGTCAGATTCTGACCCTCGCTGGGCCAGCGGATGACGCCCAGCGGCGCGGGCATAATCGAGATCGTGCAGGACGCTTCGGCCCGGAAAGCCGCCAGATAAGGAGTGGCGTAGCCTATTCCCAGCAGGGAAAGGTCCGCAAGATTGGGCCAGAATTCGCGGATTCGCGCCCTAATGATTCGGCTTGCCGCCTCCCCCAGAGGGCTGCTGTAAAAGGCGTGCAGGTCGATGACGTCAAGGTGCATGTTTAATTAATACGCATTCTGTTCTAAAATGGAAAAAATTCCTTTGGTTCTGGTCTTCACAGCCTGACCTGGCGCAGGCGGACAGGACGGCCGGAGCCATTACGATAGGGAGACGGTTATGGCGTTGCAAATTCATCAATTTCCCTGTTTGCAGGATAATTATTCCTGGCTGGTGCATGAGCCGGAAGCGCAGCTGACGGCGGTCATCGATACGCCGGAGGTGGCGCCCATTCTCAGGGCGCTGGAAGAAACCGGCTGGCGGCTGACGCATATCCTGAACACCCACTGGCATCCGGACCATGCAGGCGGAAATGAGGAATTGAAGGCCAGGACCGGCTGCGAGGTGATCGGTCCCCGCGGCGAGGCGAAACGCATCCCGGCGCTTGACAGAGCTGTCGGAGAAGGCGACGAGGTGAAATTCGGCGCCGCAGCGGCCAAAGTGTTCGATGTGCCTGGACACACGGCCGGCCATATCGCCTACTGGTTTGCCGGGGAAAAAGTGGCGTTTGTTGGAGATACGCTGTTTGCGCTGGGTTGCGGGCGGTTGTTCGAAGGCACCGCGCAGCAGATGTGGACTTCCCTGAAGAAGCTGATGGCGCTGCCGCCGGAGACGAAAGTCTATTGCGCCCATGAATACACCCAGTCCAATGCCCGTTTCGCATTGAGTGTGGACGGCGGAAACCCCGATCTGGTCGCGCGCGCGAAAGAGATTGACGCCATGCGCGCCAAGGGCGTTCCCACGGTTCCAAGCAGTATCGGGCTGGAGCTCAAAACCAATCCGTTCCTGCGCGCCGCCGATCTGCAATTTCAACGCGGCCTCGGCATGGAAGGGGCGGACCCGGTGGAGGTGTTCGCCGAAACCCGCCGGCGTAAGGATAAATTTTAAAAGCCCCCGGAACGCGTGAGTTTACAAGAGCTAGTGGAATAGCTCCGGCGAGTTTGAGAGGTGGATTCATCGGCATGCGGACTTTCCCGCCCCCCCCCCCCCTTCTTTT
>DMKG01000147.1:0-3854 GCA_003454415.1 Alphaproteobacteria bacterium | reverse complement strand
CCGGCGAGTTTGAGAGGTGGATCCATCGGCATGCGGACTTTCCCGCCACTCCGCCACTTTGTTTAAGGTGGAAAATCATATATTCTCTCTACTCGATCAGAATCATTTAAGCCAACGGCCAGGCTGAGCGAAGCAAGGACCCTTATGATTGGCATCGCCCGCTCTGTCGGCACATTGCTTCTCGCCATTTTCATGCTCATGGCGGGAAGCGGGTTTCTGTCCACGCTGATCGGCCTGCGCCTGGATGCCGCGGGCGCGCCTGCGATTTTTGTCGGGATTGTCGCGACCGCCTATTTCGCCGGCCTGACGGCCGGATCGGTGCTGGCGTTCAAAGTCGTATCCTATGTCGGGCATATCAGGGCGTTTGCGGCGTTCGTATCCCTGTTCTCCGCAACTTCACTGTCCTACGCCATCCATCTGGACCCGGTATTCTGGTCGCTGCTCCGGCTCACGGATGGTTTTTGTATGGCGGGTGTATTTGTGTGTCTGGAGAGCTGGCTCAATGAGAGTGCGGAACCAGAAACGCGCGGCAGTATTCTCGCCTTCTACATGATCGCGCTCTATTCCGGCCAGGGAGTGGGGCAGTTTCTGCTCAATCTGGGTCATGAGTGGCCTTCCATGCCCTTCATTGCGGCGTCGATCCTGCTCTCGCTATCCGTGCTTCCGATCGCGCTTACGCGCCTTACGGCTCCGGCCGCGCCGGGGGGAAACATCATGCGGCTGAACCGCCTCTATGCCGCCTCTCCACTTGGGATGGTCGGGGCCGGTATGACTGGCGTCATGCTCGGCGCCTTTTATGGCCTTGGCGCGGTCTTTGCCCGTGGGGCCGGGTTGGCCGATACAGGAACGGCTCTGTTCATGAGCGCCACGATTTTGGGGGGCGTGGCGCTTCAATGGCCACTGGGACGGCTCTCCGACCTGATCGATCGACGGAAAGTGATCGTCGTCTGCTTCGTCGCCACGCTTGGAATCTCCCTCGCCATTTTTGGGGTCGCCGATCAGCGGGGCGAGCTGCTGGCCGCAGGCGCGCTGTTCGGCGGCGCCTGTTTTGCGCTCTATCCGCTTTGCGTGGCGCATACTAATGACCACCTGAACTCGTCGCAGAGGGTGGGCGCGACTGGCGGTCTGGTGCTTATCTATTCCCTTGGCGCCGCGGCGGGTCCTTTGCCCGCAGCGGCGTTGATGGACGCCACCGGACCGTACGGTCTTTTCCTGTTCATCGGTCTGTGCGCGTTGGCGGTAACCTTGTTCGCCATTCTGCGCCTGCGCCTTGCTCCTCCTGTCCCGGGAGAACAGCAGCGCCCGTATCTGATACTGCCGCGCACCACGCCGCAGGCGGCGAAGCTCGACCCGCTTTCCCCCGACTGAGAACTTTATTCCGTCAGCAGCAGCATATCGTCGCGCCGCCAGGCGCACCATACCTTGTCGCCCCGCGAAATAAGCGGGGACTGCGCCCGGGAAACATTGGAAATTTCGGCCAGCAGCGGCTTTCCCCCGGCAATCTTCACAAGAACGCTGGAGGCGCCGCCATGATAGGAAGTCTCACTTACCGCGCCCTGGACGCAGATCAGGCCGGAGGCGGAGGATTCGTGGCGCGAAAGCTGAATTTTTTCAGGCCGCACGGCAAGGGTTACGGGCCCGTTCGCCGCGCCCTGCATTTCCACCTCGCCAATTCCCTCCGTAAGGATCCTCAGGCGGTTTTGCGGCAGCGGGATGGCGTTTCCTTCGAAGAAGTTGATTTTGCCGATAAACTCCGCGACGAAGCGGTTACCGGGCGCTTCGTAAAGGGTTTGCGGCGGCGCCAGCTGGAGAATTCGCCCTTCATTCATCACCGCGATCCGGTCCGCCATGGAGAGGGCTTCAGACTGATCGTGGGTGACGATCACAAAAGTGATCCCGACCGTTTTTTGCAGATGCGCCAGTTCAAGCCGCATCGCATCGCGCAGCCTGGCGTCGAGCGCCGATAACGGCTCGTCCAGCAGCAATACCTGCGGGCGTTTCACCAGCGCGCGGGCGAGCGCCACCCGCTGGCGCTGACCGCCGGAAATTTCATCCGGCCGCCGGTTGCCGAGCCCCGATAATTTCACCAGCGCCAGCGCTTCTTCGGTGCGGGCGGCGATTTCTTTCGCCGGGCGGTTTTCCATCCTTAACCCGTAGCCGATATTTTCCGCCACGCTCATATGCGGAAACACCGCATAGGATTGAAACACCATATTGACCGGACGTTTGTTGGGAGGGACTGTGGCCATATCCTGACCCGCCACGATAATCCGGCCTTCGCCTGGCGTCTCGAAGCCCGCCAGCATCCGCAACAGCGTCGTCTTGCCGCAGCCTGAGGGGCCGATGAGGGCGAAGAACTCCCCCCGCTCGATGCTCAGCGACACCCTGTCGGCCGCGCGGACGCTGCCGAAGGTTTTCGATACATTCTCAATGCGGATGATGGGTTCGTCTGAAGGGCGCATCACGGCGTCACAGGATCTTATTACGGTTCTGGAGCCGCATGCCGGTAGCGGTCAGCGCGACGGTGATCAGGATCAGGAGGGTCGACGCCGCATTCACTTCCGGGGTAACGGAAAAGCGCACCATCGAGTAGATCTTCACAGGCAGGGTCACGGTGTCCGGGCCTGAGGTGAAAAAGGTGATGATGAAATCATCGAGCGACAAGGTGAAGGCCAGTAGCCCCCCCGCGATCAGGCTGGGACGCATATGGGGCGCAATGACATCCCGGAACACCTGCGGCTCATGGGCGCCAAGATCGCGCGCCGCTTCCGCCAGTTCCCGATTAAAGGTCTCCAGCCTGGCGCGCACGACCAAGGCGACGAAAGGAAAACTGAAAGCGGTATGCGCGATGATAATGGCGCCCAGATTGAGCGGCCAGGGAAGCCCCTGCGGCCATCCGATACGGGCGAGAAATATCATCATCGCCACGGCCATGCAGATTTCCGGAATGACGATGGGCAGCGCCAGCATGCCTTCATAAGCAGTCTTGCCGGCAAAACGGAACCGCCATAAGAGATAGGCCGCACAGGCGCCGAGCGTGACGCTGATCACCGTACTGACAAGCGCAATGGTCAGCGAATTGCCGAAGGCCAGCATCAGTTCGCTATTGGCCATCGCCTTTTCATAATAGTCAAGGGTGAAGCCGCGCCAGACGATATTGCGTTTGCTGTCGTTGAAGCTGAAGGCCATCAGCCCCAGGATCGGCGCATAGAGAAACACCAGCAGCGCCACGAACATGATGCGGATGAACGGGCGCCGGAAATAATCCAGCGGCGCGCGGGCCGGGCGTCTCACCGGGCCGCCTTTGGCGCCAGCAGCGCGCGCGCCGCCAGCGCAAAAAAGGTGGCGTACATCAGCAGGAAACTCAACGCCGAGCCGAATGGCCAGTCATTCGCCGATTTGAATTGCCGCTCGATGACATTGGCAATCATCTGGCTGTCCGTGCCGCCCAGAAGATCCGGCGTCAGATAGGATCCCAGCGTGGGTATGAAAGTAATGATCACCCCCGAAATAACGCCAGGCAGGGCCAGCGGCGCGATGACGGCGAAGAATGTCCGGATATGGCCGGCGCCCAGATCGAGGCTCGCCTCGATATAGGAACGGTCCAGCCGGTCAAGCGCGGCGTAAAGCGGCAGCACCATAAATGGCAGTTGCACATAAACCAGGCCGATGATCACCGCGGTGGCCGTATGCATGATCTGAAGCGGCGTAAAGCCCGCGCCCAGAAGCTGATACTGCCCAAGCCCGATCAGGGTCGCGAAACCGTTGGCGTGTTCCCACAGCCAGCCCAGAACGAAATTCACATGGCCGTTGGCGCGCAGCACCGCGATTAGCGCATAGGTGCGGATCAGCAG
>DMKG01000279.1:3851-4686 GCA_003454415.1 Alphaproteobacteria bacterium | reverse complement strand
TTCGTGTGGTCAGGCGAGCCCGGTAACCAGTTCCGTGAACACGAAAGCGCCGGGGGCCGCCAGCGCAAGGACGGTCCAGACCCAGGGGCTGCCCGGCAGCACAAACCAGCCCGCCGCCGCCAGTAAAACCAGGCTGAAGGGGTTCAGGCTGCGGCGGAAATTTTCGATGATTTTCCAGCGGTCAAGCCAGGACAGCCGGTTAGCAAGACGCGTCCCGTTCTGACCAGGCGCCTGCGCGGCAAGCCAGGGCAGAAGCTGCCAGTCGCCGCGGACCCATCTGTGCCATCGCCGCGTATATTCGCGATATTCGGATGGAAAGCCCTCGTAAAGCACAATGTCGCTTGCCAGGGCTGTGCGGCCGTGAACGCCCTCGAAAAGGTCGTGGCTGAGCAGTGCATTCTCTGGTGTGCGTCCCTGCAAACTGCGGTGAAACGACGCGACTTCGTAAATGCCCTTACCCACGAATATCCCGGAGCCAAAAAGATCCTGGTACACATCGGATACGGCGCGCGAATAGATATCGATGGCCGTGTCTCCCGCATAGAGCTGAGTAAAGAGGGAGCGGCTGCCGGTGAGCGGCGAGATTTCCACCCGTGGCTGAATAATCGTATATCCGGAGCGCACACGGCCGTTGTTTTCATCGAACTTAGCGATATTCAAAGGGTGGGCCAGCGCGCCGGCAAGCCGGCTTACAGAGCCTGGGGGAAGAATAGTGTCAGCATCCAGCGTCACGACAAAACGGACGCCGCGCAGTGCTTCAAGGTTGCCCTCCATTACAGAGTAGGCCGAAACATCCCCTCCGAGCACGAAGTCATTGAATTGCTCCAGCTTGCCA
>DMKG01000279.1:0-3688 GCA_003454415.1 Alphaproteobacteria bacterium | reverse complement strand
ACAATATCCGAAAATGCCGTTTGCTCCCCTCCCCGCAGCAGGGCATTGAACTGCTCCAGCTTGCCACGCTTGCGCTCCCAACCCATCCAGCATCCCTCGGAAGGGTTGAACCGGCGCGGCCGGTGCAGAAGGTGGAAGGGACCAATGCCCTCTTGCCCATAACGGTCGTTAAGCCGCCTGACGCCCTCGACAAGCCGTTGCTCTACAGCCATATCTTCCGGCATCCGCTCTTCCGGGCTATCCGAAAGATCACTAAGAAGCGCGAACTGCAATACGGGATCGGCGTTTGTCAGCCGATGCGCCTCCAGCCGCTCGAGCAGCTCCGGTATCTCTGCCGGGTTTGCGATCAGCACCGGCATCACAACCGCGGTGGCGCAATCAGGCGGTATGCCTTCTGTGAAGTCGAGCTTGGGCAGCACACGCGGCGGCACGATCCGGGTCACTATCCAGTGCGTCAGAGTTATGCCAAGCCCCCAGGCTGGAAGTAAAGTCAGGATGATGCCGATGACCCAGAGGGCTGGCGAGGCGCCAGCCGCCAGCAGATAGAACGCCGGCAGAATGAGCGCGGCCGCGCCCGCGCCGGCAATAGCCGTAAAATAAAGCGCTTCGGCGTGACGCATAAGCCAGAGGCCGCATTTGTCCAGTAGCGGCGCGCGATAACCCAGCGCAGCTTCGAACGCTTCTCTGCCTTCGCCCAGCAGCCAATAGCCTATATGGTTATGCTGCGGTCCGGCGCCTGATGCTGGCGGCTGCGAGAGCAACGCCCCGGCCACCGCCCATTCGGACTGACCCGCGCCCCGGGCCAGTTTCTCAACGATCTGGCGATAGCTGTCTCGCGTCTCGAAATCCATGCGCGGATAGATTTTGCCGGGATCGCGGCGGAGAATGGACTCTACCAGGCTGGCGTGCTCAAAGAAATCCTTCCACTGAATGGAGGCGATAACGCCCAGATTGGCGATTGCGCGCGCGACGTATTCCGTGTCATCGAATGGCCCCGCGCAAACGGCGCAGTGACTTAACGCAAACGGCGGCGGCAGATCCGGAAACAGCCGCGTAAACGCGGTAACAAGAATTTCCAGGCACGCCAGACGCAGCATAGTCGGGAACGCCCAAAGTTCCGCAATCGTTAGCGGCGTTTCCTTCTGGTAAGCGATGACAAATTGTATTGCGGCCGTCAGGGAAAGCTGCAGGCGCGACGCTTGCAGCAGTCCATGCGCCAGAATGAAAACACGCGGCAATCCCTTATCTTCCGCCGCCGAGCGGTTTTGCAGATTTCGATAAAATTGCGGCGGCAGATCCTCTGTGATCCGCAGTGCGGCGCGCTCCACCTGATAATCGTTGTCGAGAAACCACTCGGCCGCTTTGGTGGCGTCAGGCTCCGCGTGGGTTGCGGCCTCTCGCGCGCGTTCAAGCCATTCAGGCAAGGCCTGAAGCTCCGCCCATGCCGGCAACGGGACCGGTTTACAGCCCGAAACCGCGTGCCGCTTTGAAAGCTCGTAAGCGGCCGCTTCCAGCGCGCCGTCACGATGCTCCGGCAGCGGTGCATTCATTATGCGCACAAGCCGGCTATTCGGGCGTCCGCAAGATTTGCATTGATCCCGCACCCCGCCGCCAACCCTGACGGGTTGCGGACAATCAGCACCGGAACCGCCGAGTGGGCGATCAGATGCGCTGTCACGCTCCCAAATGGAGCATCACTGCGGCCGCTATGGCCATGCGCGGAAAGAATGACGAGATCGGCATTCTCATCAGCTACGAGCCGGACAAGGCGACTGCGAACATCGCCGTCGCGCAGCACCATGGTGCGGGCCTGAATTCCCTTGAGCGCTATATAGCCACACACACGGGCGAGATATTCCTTAGCCACCCGTTCATTGCGGCGCACCACACGCTCGCGCAGCTCAATATCATCGGGCTCAAGCGGTCCGGATTCGATCAGTTCCGGTACTGGAATCACATATGTGATCAGAAGATCGGCCTTTACGGCTTCCGCAAGGCGAATAGCGAACGGAAGGACGCTCTCTGCGCGCGATGATCCATCCAACGGAATAAGCAGCCGCTTATAGCGCACGACGCCCTCGTCAGCGCTGGAATTGTCAGTGGCGGGCACAAGTAATACCGAACCGGCCGACCGGTCCAGAACGCTGCGCGCCGTATTGCCAAGGCCGTCATTCTTCTGCCAGCCTTCTCCACGCGCGCCTAGAACGATAAGCTCGGGCGACCGGTCCGCAGCCCAGAGGCAAATCTGATCGGCGGCATGTCCCTCGACGATTTCCGATCCAACCGGGGATTTTCCTTCGCAGAGAATGGCGGCGAGTGGCTCAAGGAAGCCGCTCGCTTCCCGGCGGCGGATTTCCCATTCCAGCGGGTCAGCGCGGCTATCCCCCGCGGGTCCCGCTTCGAGAACCTGGAGGAGAGTAACAGGAATACTCATTGCCTTGGCGATCGCCAATGCGTGCTGCGCCACACGATGCCACTGTCTGGATCTGTCCAGGCAGGCTACAACGCCGCGATTGCCGCCCGGCGCATTCACGGGGCTGGCGCCTGGATCGGACTCTACTGAAACGGAAGAATTCTGCATGACGCGTCTCTCCCTCTGGATCGTTTGATAAGTCTGGCCCGCGACAGCGAAAACCAGGAACACGATTAATCAAGTGTTGAATTGTGCGAGTCATCGCCACTGTGAAATTCGCCCTGCGAATGCAGTTCCGAATTCAGGAATGATTTAGTATATTGCAAATAAATGCTCGCGTCCTCATTTACATTGATCGTAATCAATTTTTTGGAGGAACGGGTTAGACTCTGTATTGCATTTTGGCGGCGCCGCATGCAGGCCCCCTAATGGGAAAGCTGCCTATGACCACTGCTTATGTTCGGATCATGGGTGAAATTCTCAAAGAATCCGCGTCCCGGCCGATACCTGGCTGAACAGCGCCCAAGTTATCCATAGGCGTGATAATCCGGTTCGAACCGTATCGCTCAGGCCGCGCGCCGGCCAATAAATCGAAACACCGCCTTTTCGGTTTCGACGATGACGAACAGTGCAACGCTGACAGTGATGATGTGAACCCAGGTAATGAGCCCCAGCCCCGTTGTGCCGAACAGCGCATGCATCCACGGGACATAGGTGAAGAGGGTCTGGACTATGAGGGTCAGCCCGACGGTGATCAGCACCGGATGGCTGCCAAACAAAGCTTGCCAGGATATTGACGATGCGAACAGAAACCGCGCGCTAAAGAGATAGGCGATCTCGCAGCCTACCAAGGTGTTTACAGCTACGGTTCGTGCGGTCTCGAGGCTCGCGCCATTCGCCAACTGCAATTCGAAGAGTCCAAAGGTGGCGATGAGCATCAGAACCGATACGAAGGCGACCCGCCATATGAAATATCCCGACGCAATTGGCTCTTTTGGCGGCCGAGGCGGACGGGCCATGATGCCAGGCTCAGGCGGTTCAAAGGCCAACGTCATTCCAAGCGTAACGGCGGTTACAAGATTGACCCAAAGTATCTGCACGGGCGTCACCGGCAGCACTTGGCCGAACGTGATCGCGGCGATGACTGTCATGGCTTCGCCGCCGTTTGTTGGAAGAATGTAGAGGATGGTTTTCTTCAGATTGTCGTAAACCGCCCGGCCCTCGCGCACGGCATGGACGATCGAGGCGAAATTATCGTCGGCAAGCACCATCTCG
>DMKG01000166.1:5348-6039 GCA_003454415.1 Alphaproteobacteria bacterium | reverse complement strand
GCGGCTCGCCCGCGCCTGCTGGGGCGGGCTGATGCGGAGTGCGGCGGCAATACGCGCCAGCCAGTCCGTGGAAAGGCGCATCTTGCCGTTTTCGATGCGCGAAAGGGATTGCGGGGTCAGCCCGATCGCGGCGCCCAGCGCCTCCAGGGTCAGGCCACGCTGTTTGCGAAAATAGCGGATTCGGTTCTGCAAGAAGGGCGCACCAGCCGGGAATGAAAACAGGTGAGAAAATCTATCATGAAATTTACTTCTTGCGTGAGGGATTTCGCTTGAATGTGCGCTATATATCCTATAAAAGGAATATAAACCTACAATCTAAGCGGGGACTCATGAACCATAACGATAAATCCGTGTATTCGCACGCTGTAAAGCAGGTTCTGGCGAGAATGGGGGAGGCGCGGGCCTGGGGCGAAGTCACCCCTGATGGAAGCCTTGCCGTTTTTACCCCGCGCAACAGATCCGCCGCCCCGGTCTGCCGGGCCGCCCCGGATATTTTGCGGGAAATGATGGCGGAGGAACTGTTGATCACACACCCAGGAAAGACTTCCCTGCGGCTGATTTCCCCCCTGGGCCGCGCCCGTCTGCGCCGCGCGCAAGCGCAGGACGCCCCCTTTCGCGCGCAGCATCAAAGCCTGCGGGAGCGGGTGGAAACGGACGCGCTGGGCAGGCGGAAAACCGTCCGTGTGAACAG
>DMKG01000166.1:440-5155 GCA_003454415.1 Alphaproteobacteria bacterium | reverse complement strand
CGCGCTGGGCAGGCGGAAGACCGTCCGTGTAAACAGTTTCGAGAGCCCGTTGGGAAGCTTGATCCAACGCAGGGACAGGAAAGGGAAACCCCTGATTTCCCTGGAACAATTCGCGGCAGGCGAAAAATTCCGACGGGATTTTACGCTGGCTAATCTCACCCCCCGGCTTACCGGAGCCTGGGATTCCCCTGTGGCGGGCGCAAAGCGCGGCGGCGCGGCGGACGCGGGGAATTTGAGCGAAACGGTGCTGGCCGCAAAATCGCGGCTGAGCGCCGCGCTGGCGGTTCTGGGGCCAGGGCTCGAAGGGATTGCCCTTCTGGTATGCTGCCATCTGAGCGGGCTGGAGGACGCCGAGCGGCAGTTGGGATGGCCCGCGCGCTCGGGAAAAGTCGTGCTGGGCATCGCGCTGGACCGGCTGGCCGCGCATTATGGGATCACGCCGGGCTGCGCCGCCAAAACCCGCCGCCGGGTTTTTGAACCCGATCCGAAGTAATGGCAGCGATCAGCAACAAAAATTTGCATATATCGTAAAATAATTATTGCAATAACGAACGGTATATGTTATACATCTTTTCATGCTCACAATTGCGCCCGGGGGCCGGCCTTACCAGCCGCCCCCCCTCCCGCAAATAGGCAAAACGAAAGCAAGCAAAATTCCTGGCGCCTGCATCTGCACGGCGCCTTTTTTAATGCGCGCCGGATGGTTGCGTCTGCGGCGGCGCCCCTGCCCCATCAGGTTGAGGAGAACATATGGCCAAGCGTCTGATCGACTGGGCGCAGATCGCCCATGCCTATATTCATACCGGCGATTCGGTGAAAGAGATCGCAGGAAAGCATGGGCTGGCCCCCATCAATATTTACGCAAGAGCGAAACGCGAAGGCTGGTTCCGCGATGTGGCGGCAGGGGCTGAAAAGAAACCGGTGGCTGCGAAAAAGAAAGCGCCGGAAATCTTGAAACAGCGCGGCAACCGCCGCGGCGGCGCAAATTCCGCCAAAGCCCTGAAGCGGATGATGGGAATCATCAACCGGCTGGCGGATGAGCTGGAGCAGCATCTGGACTCTCCCGATGACAGCGTGACCACCTCTTCGGAAAAGAAGGCCGCCGCGGATATTCTCACCTCGCTGGCGCGGGCTCTGGAAAAACTGACCGCGCTGGAGCGCGAAGCGAAAGGAGCCGCCGCGCCGGCCGCCACGGATGGGCAAACGGAGGAGCAGGATGGCTGGGAAGAAGTTCAACGCCGTCTGGCTCGCCTCATTGGGACAGGCTGAGCGCGAAAAAGCGCTGGCGGAAATACCCGGCGCCCTGCGCGCCCGATTGCCCTGGGTTTGGCCATTCTGGGCGCGGGAGGATCAGCTTCCGCCGGAAGGGGAATGGATCAACTGGCTATTGCTGGGCGGGCGCGGCGCGGGAAAAACCCGCGCGGGGGCGGAATGGGTGCGCGCCTCTGTCGAGGGGAAAACGCCCCTGGGCAGAGGGGAGCGGGGACGCATTGCGCTGATCGGGGAAACTTTGAGCGCGGCGCGTGAGGTGATGGTGGAAGGCGAAAGCGGCCTGCTTGCGGCGGCGCCCCCATGGGCGCGGCCCAGATATGAAGCGAGCCGCAAGCGCGTTGTGTGGCCGAATGGCGCGCAGGCGCAACTGTTTTCCGCGGAAGATCCGGAATCCCTGCGCGGCCCGCAATTTGACGGAGCATGGGCGGATGAACTGGCGAAATGGCGTTATGCGCGGGAAACCTGGGATATGCTGCAATTCGGGTTGAGGCTTGGACGGAATCCCAAGCAGACCATCACCACGACGCCGCGCCCGGTCAAGATCCTGCGCGAACTTCTGGCGGACCCCAATACCGTGGTTTCGCGCGCCACCAGTTATGACAATGCGGCGAATCTGGCGCCGCAGTTTTTCGCCCGCATCATTGGCCAGTATGAAGGCACGCGGCTGGGCCGCCAGGAATTGCTGGCGGAACTTCTGGAGGATCATCCCGGCGCGCTGTGGAGCCGGTCGCTGATCGAGGATTGCCGGGTGAAGTCGCATCCGGAGCTGCTTCGGGTGGTGGTGGCGGTCGATCCGCCCGCGACCAGTTCAGCAGCGAGTTCAGCCTGCGGCATTATAGGCGCGGGCCTTGGCGCCGACGGCCATGCCTATGTGCTGGCCGATCACTCCGTTCAGGGGGTGTCGCCCCATGTCTGGGCGCGCAGGGCGGTGGACGCCTTGCGCGAGCTGCAGGCCTGCCGGCTTGTCGTGGAGGTCAATCATGGGGGTGAAATGGTGGATTCCGTGATCCGTCAGATCGACCCGCATGCGCCGGTGCGCCCCGTGCGGGCAAGCCGGGGCAAGGTGGCCAGGGCCGAGCCGGTGTCGGCGCTTTATGAGCAGAAGAGAGTGCATCATGTGGGCGCCCTGCCCGTTCTGGAAGACGAGATGGCGGAATTCACCCGCGCCTTCAACCGCGAGACCGCAGGCTGGAGCCCGGACCGCGTTGATGCGCTGGTCTGGGCGATTACGGAATTGATGCTGAACCCATCATCAGGCGAACCGAGACTGCGCCGGTTGTAAAAATCAGGAAAGGATACGTCTTGCCAATCACCGCAAACCTGTTCCGGAGTTTTGGCCGCAACGCGCGGCTGTCGGCCAAACAGAGCGCCGTTCAGCCGCTGATCGCGCTGCACGCCCAGGGCGCGCCCGCCTGGACGCCGCGCAATTATGCGCAGCTGGCGCAGGAGGGTTTCGCCCGCAACGCCATCGCCTATCGGTGTGTACGGATGATCAGTGAGAACGCCGCCGCCGTCCCTATGGTTCTGTATGAGAAAAGCGGAGGACGGGAGCAGGAGCTGGACGGCCACCCCCTGCTGCGTCTTCTGTCGCACCCGAACGCGATGCAGAGCGGCGCCGAATTCAGGGAGGCGTGGTTCGGATTTCTGCTGATTGCGGGTAACGCCTATATCGAGGCGGTGGAAATGCGCGGTGACGTGCGGGAGCTGCACGCCCTGCGCCCGGACCGGATGAAAATCGCGCCCGGTCCGCGCGGATGGCCCGCCGCCTATGAATATTCCGTCAACGGAAGAAGTGTGCGGTTTGAAATGGGCGCAGGAGCGGAAAAGGCGCCCATCCTTCATATGAAACTGTTTCATCCAACCGACGATCATTACGGATTCTCACCCATCGAGGCGGCGGCGCTGGGCATCGATCTGCACAATGCCGCAGCCGGATGGAACAAGGCGCTGCTGGATAACGGGGCGCGCCCTTCCGGCGCGCTGATCTATCGCGGGACGGACGGGAACGCCAATCTGACCCAGGAACAGTTCGCCCGCCTTCGTCAGGAGCTTTCGGATCATCATCAGGGAGAGAAAAACGCCGGAAGGCCGCTGCTGCTGGAAGGCGGGCTCGACTGGAAGGAAATGTCGTTCAATCCGAAAGATATGGATTTCATCCAGGCAAAGCATGCGGCGGCGCGGGAGATCGCGCTCGCCTTCGGCGTGCCGCCCATGCTGCTGGGCATTCCGGGGGACAACACCTTCGCCAATTATCAGGAAGCCAATCGCGCCTTTTTCCGGCAGACCGTGCTGCCCCTTGCGGGCAAGGCGTGTCAGGCGCTGAACCACTGGCTGGGACCAAGATTCGGACCGGGCCTGCGGCTCTGGTATGACGCGGATCAGGTGGAGGCCCTGGCCCATGACAGAGACGCCCTGTGGGCGCGGGTGGGTGAGGCTGATTTTCTCACGCGCAACGAGAAGCGCGCCGCCACCGGCTATGCCCCTGTTGAAGGTGGCGACAGTCTGGACGGGCAAAAAGAACATAACAGAAACATCTGAAGGTGTGACCATGAGCGTCGTGGATGAAAAGGATCGGGAGGGGTGGCGGATCGAACGGCGGGTGCCGGTGATGCTGTTCCTCACGCTTGGGCTGCAGATGGCGGCCGCCCTGCTCTGGGCCGGGGGGATGAGCCAGCGGGTGAACGAGCTGGAGGCGGCGGAGAGCCTGCAGGCCGGCGTCAGCGAGCGCCTGATCCGCCAGGAGGAAAAACTGCGCCATGTGCTGGAGGCGCTGGCGCGCATCGAGGCGAGACTGGAGCGGACGCAGCAGAAGAGTGGCAATTGAGTCCCATTCAGACAATTTGTTCAAGGGGGCTGGGCATGGCGCCCAATAAGATACTAGACTGACCTCCCTCTGTAATTATTGACCCCGAGGAATGCAGAATGGATTTATCGATCAGCCCTGAGATGGAGGCTTTCCGCGCCGAGGTGCGGGAGTTCATCAAGCAGAATCTGCCGGAGGAGATTGTCGACCACGGGGCGCTCGGCTTTTCCGCGAGCAGGGACAACAGCAAACGCTGGCAGAAAATCCTGCACGCCAAGGGCTGGGTGGCGCCCAACTGGCCAAAGAAATATGGCGGGGCGGAGTGGAACGAGACGCAGAGATTCATTTTTTCCCAGGAGCTGGCGCGCGCGGGCGCGCCGCGGCTTCTGCCCTTCGGTTTGCAGATGGTGGGCCCGGTGATTTACACCTTCGGCAACGAGGCGCAGAAACAGCAGCACCTGCCCGGCATTCTTTCCGGCGGCACGCTGTGGTGCCAGGGATATTCGGAGCCGGGCGCGGGATCGGATCTCGCGAATGTGAGAACCGCTGCGGTCCGTGAGGGGGATGACTATATCGTCAACGGGCAGAAAATCTGGACGAGTTACGCCCATGAGGCGGACTGGATCTTCTGTCTGGTGCG
>DMKG01000166.1:0-153 GCA_003454415.1 Alphaproteobacteria bacterium | reverse complement strand
CTCCTTTCTGCTGATCGACATGAAAACCCCCGGCATAGAGGTGAAGCCGATCATCTCCATCGACGGACTGCATCATCTGAATGAGACGTTTTTCACCGATGTGCGGGTTCCGGCGGCGAACCGTATCGGGGAGGAGGGCAAGGGCTGGACCTA
>DMKG01000179.1:6367-6875 GCA_003454415.1 Alphaproteobacteria bacterium | reverse complement strand
GTGCCCTTTTTGATGCGGGCCGAATGCACCGCGCCGTCCGGCACGATGTAATATTCCCCCGGTCCATAGGTCTTTGTTTCGCCATTGATCGTCATCGTCGCTTCGCCCTGCAGGATCAGTCCCCAATGGGGCTTGTGCGCATGGTCCGGCGCGTGAAAGTCCTCGTTGAATTCCGAAAACACGAGCTGGCACTCCTCGCCCTGCAGAAGATTGCCGGTAAACCCCGGCATGGGGGTGCTGATTTTGGGAAAGAACTGTTTGACCAGATCGGGAAAGCCTTCAGTGATCTTCATCTCACACCTCCTGTTAGGATTATTGGGCCGCCTGTATTTCCTGCGAACCGCCAAGCCCTTCCCGGCGCAGGGCCTCCTGCAATGGCTCCGGATTGATCCAGGCCGCCAGATCGAAATCTTTAGGCAGATAGCGCCGCTCCACCAGAAAGTCTTTCATGATCCCGGCCGCTTCCAGCAATTCGGGTGTGAGCGCGGGGGTCATGCGCAGGGTGAAG
>DMKG01000179.1:929-6092 GCA_003454415.1 Alphaproteobacteria bacterium | reverse complement strand
CGGGGGTCATGCGCAGGGTGAAGTCCGGGCGGTAATTGCGCCTGATGTCGTCCGCCTCGACGCCGCATTCCGCAGCGATAGGGGCGAGAGCCTGCTCATAATTCTCCTGCGCCCAGCGCGCGGCGCGGAGCAGGGTCTGGACATAACGGATCACCGCTTCCGGGTGCTGGCGCACCAGTTCCGCACTGACGCTGAGCAGGCGGGGCGAAGAATTGTTCACCCGTTCCGCCAGCCCGGGCGCATTGCGCAGATCATAGAGCTGACGGATCTTCCCCCCTGTCTTACGCTGCATCGCCTCGCCCCCGCCGCCGCGCACGAAAATCGCGTCCACTTCGCCGTCCAGAAGGGCGTGCATTTCCGCAGTGTGATAGGCGGCCCTGGGCTGATTCGCCGCGCCGGCGTAATCGCGGTTGATCATGCTGTTCATGTCGGCTTCGTTCACCGCATCCACGAAGGTGACGTCGCGTTCGCTCAACCCATGCAGTTTCAGCGCGGAGTGAAAACCCTTTTCCGCCGCAAAGCGCATGAAGTTGAACACGAGGTCCGGCCATACCGGCAGCGCCAGCCGCCGCCCGGCGAGATCGGCCACGCTCCTCGCCGGGTCATCGGCGCGCACATAGATCCCCAAAATCTCATCCATGAAGGAGATCGCCAGGCATTGGGTGTCGCGGCCATTGGCCCGCGCCCACATGGGGGGCGAACCGCCGCCTTCACGAAAGGAGAACGCCAGCGTGTGATCGAAATGCGTATTGGCCTGGCCCGCGCCAAGCTCCTTGATGTTGCGCACTTCGTAATCCGTGTCCGCGAAGGCCGTCTCGAACATGCGCCGCTGAAACGCGATCCCCGAAGCCGTCGGAACGGGACAGCGGGTGTACCAGATCGTGGTCTTGTCCGTCATGTCCGTCATGGGCGCCTCCTTCTGATGGGGTGGTTGTGAAGCTGCGGCGCTGAAAGCGGCGGATGGTCAGCGCAACTTCACCTCCAGACCCCCGTTAGCCGCCAAGCTCCGCGGCAATCTCCGCAGCCGGCGCCACATCGCCGACGGTCCGCAAAATGACAAGGGAGGCCTGATGCACTTCCTCGCTGAAAGTCATCACCCCGTCCTCGACGGTGATGACGCCGTATCCCCTGTCGGCGGCGTCGCGCGCCGTACCCTCCACCACCATATTGGTGGCGACGCCAGTCAGGATCAGATCGGTGACGCCAAGCTTTTTCAGGGTTTCGTCGAGGGTGGAGCGGGAAAAGGCGCTGACCGGGCATTTGTAGATCACTTCCTCGCCCGGCGCGGGTTTCAGATCGTCATGGATTTCCGCGCCCCAGCTTCCCTTGATCAGCGCCATTCCGCCAATATTGGGCAGCGCCTTGAAGAACTGGCCGCGCTTCGGCATCTCCTCCGGCTTCATTTTGTCGAGACCGATCTTGATGAAAATCACGGGCAGTCCGGCGGCGCGGGCGGCGTCCTGCACCCTGCGGATATGTCCGATGGTTCCATGTTTTTCGATCATGGCGCCATACCCCATGGCTTTGGCGAGCTTGCCCTCCGGATGAACCAGGTCGTTTTCGCAGTCCATCACCAGAAGGGCGGTCTTTTTCCTGTCTATGGCTAAGGCCATTCAGTTTCTCCCTTATTATCTGCTTCACGCGGGCTCTTTGCGGCCTGGCCGGGACACTCTGGTCGGGCAGGCGGAAAGCCTATGCCTGCCGCCTGTAAAAAGCAAGCGCGCCCTTGGGAATTGCCGCGCAATCCCCTTGGCCATGGCGGGGATGGGTGCTAAAAGCCTGCCTTCATGACTGATTTATCCCATATCCGCAATTTCTCCATCATTGCCCATATCGATCACGGCAAGTCCACGCTGGCCGACCGTCTGATCCAGATGTGCGGCGGCCTTACCGAGCGCGAGATGAAGGAGCAGGTGCTCGACTCCATGGATCTGGAGCGTGAGCGCGGGATCACCATCAAGGCCCAGACCGTGCGGCTGAAATACCGCGCCAAAGACGGGCGGGATTATGTGCTCAACCTGATGGACACGCCCGGTCATGTGGATTTCGCCTATGAAGTCAGCCGCTCGCTGGCGGCCTGCGAAGGGGCGCTGCTGGTGGTGGACGCCAGCCAGGGGGTGGAGGCGCAGACGCTGGCCAATGTCTACAAGGCGATGGAGGCCGGCAACGAAATCGTGCCGGTGCTGAACAAGATCGACCTCCCGGCGGCGGAACCGGACCGCGTGCGCCAGCAGATCGAGGATGTGATCGGCATCGACGCCAGTGACGCCCTTGAAATCTCCGCCAAGACCGGTCTTGGCGTCGAGACGGTGCTGGAGGCGATCGTGACGCGCCTGCCGCCCCCGGCCAGCGCGGGAGGACGGGAAGCGCCCCTGAAGGCGCTGCTGGTGGACAGCTGGTACGACGCCTATCTGGGCGTGATGATTCTCGTGCGCGTCGTCGAAGGCGTCCTCAAAAAAGGCATGCGCATCCGCCTGATGGGAACCGGCGGCCTCTACAATGTGGACCGCATCGGGGTGATGACGCCGGCCCAGAAGCCGGTGGAGGAGCTTGGCCCCGGAGAGATCGGCTTCATCACCGCCAGCATCAAGCAGGTGGCGGACACCCGCGTTGGCGACACCATCACGGATGAAAAAAACCAGACCCCCGCAGCGCTGCCGGGATTCCGTCCCGTACAGCCGGTCGTGTTCTGCGGCCTGTTTCCCGCCGATGCGGCCCAGTTCGAGGAGTTGCGCGCCAGTCTCGGCAAGCTGCGCCTGAACGACGCCAGCTTTGAATATGAAATGGAATCCTCCGCGGCGCTGGGCTTCGGCTTCCGCTGCGGCTTCCTGGGGCTGCTGCATCTGGAAGTGATTACCGAACGGCTGGAGCGTGAGTTCAACCTCGATCTGATCACCACCGCCCCCAGCGTGGTGTACAAGGTTCAGCTCACCAATGGCGAGCGTATCGAAGTGCATAATCCCGCCGATCTGCCGGATGTGGTGCGAATCGACCATATCGAGGAGCCCTGGATCACGGCCACCATTCTGGTTCCTGACGAATATCTGGGAGCGATCCTGAAACTGTGCGAAGACCGGCGCGGGATGCAGAAACAGCTCACCTATGCGGGCAACCGGGCCATGGCCGTCTACCGCCTGCCCCTCAATGAGGTGGTGTTCGATTTCTATGACCGCCTGAAATCGGTGAGCCGGGGTTACGCCAGTTTCGATTATGAGCTGGATGGTTACGAGCCGGGCAAACTCGTGAAAATGTCGATCCTGGTCAATGACGAACCCGTCGATGCGCTGGCCATGATCGTCTATGCGGGGCGCGCGGAAATGCGCGGCCGTGAAATCTGCGAAAGGCTGAAGGAGCTGATCCCGCGTCACATGTTCAAAATTCCCATCCAGGCGGCGATCGGGGGCCGGGTGGTGGCGCGGGAGACGATTTCCGCCATGCGCAAGGACGTGACGGCCAAATGCTATGGCGGCGACGCCACCCGCAAGCGCAAGCTGCTGGAAAAGCAGAAGGCCGGTAAAAAACGCATGCGCCAGTTCGGCAAGGTGGATATCCCGCAGGAGGCCTTCATCGCCGCCCTGCGCATGGGGGACGAATAGGCGTCCCGTCCGGTTTTTTGCGCTTTTAGCTATTTACCTCCGTGCGCTTTGGCCGCATCATGGCCCTGTCGGCAATAAGAACAATTCGCATACAGGGGAGTATCCAATGCCATTAGGGGCACATATGACGCCCGGCGCGCTGGACGGCGTGCGGGTGATTGACTTTACCGGGGTGATCGCAGGCCCCTATTGCACGCGCCTGATGGCGGATCTCGGGGCGGAAGTGATTAAGGTGGAGCCGCCCATCGGCGATCTGCTGCGTATGACCTTCCCCCGCCGCAAGGGACGCAGCACCTATTTCGGCCAGCTTAACGCCGGAAAAAAAAGCATCTGTCTCGATCTGAAGGATCCCCGCGCGGTGGAGCTGGTGCTGAAGCTTGCTGAGAAAAGCGATGTGGCGGTGCAGAATTTCCGCCCCGGCGTGATGCGCGGTTTTGGCCTTGGCTATGAGCATATGAAGGCCCGCAACCCGAAAATCATCTATTGCAACATGTCCGGGTTCGGCCAGGAAGGCCCCAGCAAGGACTGGGCCGCCTTCGCGCCGATCATACACGCGGCGGCGGGACTGGATATGGCCATGATGTCGTGGCAGCAGGACAACACCAAACCCCTGAACGGTTCGGTGCCTTTCGCCGATTACATGACCGGCGTGCATGGCAACGCCGCCATCGTGGCCGCGCTGTTCCGGCGCGAGCGCACCGGAAAGGGTGAGGAAATCGACATCGCCATGACCGAAGTGATCTACAACGCCCTGACCAATGAATTGCAGGAAGCCAAGATGGGCGCCGCCGGTTCGCGCCTGCTCTACCGCGCGATCCGGGCGAAGGACGGGCTGTTCGTCGTGAACCCGCTTTCACCGAACAATTTCGCCGATCTTTGCAAATCCTGCGGGCATCCGGAATGGCTTGAGAAATATCCGCTGATGACGCCGGAGCGGCAGCAGAACTGGATCAATCTGCTGAACGCCGTCGAGGAATGGGCGAAGGACCGGACCGCGGCGGAGTGTGAGGAAATCATCAGCGCGGGCGGTTGCCCCGTCGGGCGGCTGCGCAGGGTGGAAGAAGCGCTGGATGAGCCGCAGGCGCAGTTCCGGCAAAGCGCCGTGGAGATTGAAGATGGCGCGGGGTCCTTCACCGTCGCCAATACGCCGCTGCGGCTGTGCGATTCCGAATCCCGCATCCGCGAACACGTGCCCTTTCTGGGTGAGAACAATGCCGAAATCCTCTGCGATGTTTTAGGGCTGAAACAGGGCGAACTGACGGCGCTGATCGAAGAAGGCGTGGTGCAGAAAGAACGCGCCGCTGCGCAATAGATGAAATCCCTGGCTCCGGCCGCAAGCGGCTGGAGCCAGGCTGCTCTTACAACCACAGGATAACACAGGCTTTATCAGGGAGGCGATTAACGGGAGGGCATTCAATGCCGCAGATGTCAGTGGATCCGGCGGCCAGAAAGGGCGCGCTGGAGGGTGTACGTGTACTGGATTTCTCCTCTTACGTGGCGGGGCCTTACGCCACCCGCCTGATGGCCGATCTCGGGGCGGAGATCATCAAGCTGGAGCCTCCCGGCG
>DMKG01000179.1:0-683 GCA_003454415.1 Alphaproteobacteria bacterium | reverse complement strand
GAGCCTCCCGGCGGCGATTACATGCGCCGCGGCGTGCCGCGCCGCGGCGGCAAGGGCGTCTACTTCGCCCAGGTCAATGCGGGCAAGAAAAGCATCTCCCTCGATCTTGCAAAACCCGAAGCGATCGATCTGGTGTTCCGCCTGCTCGACAAATGCGACGTGGTCCTGGAAAACAACCGCCCCGGGGTGATGAAGAAATACGGCCTTGATTATGAAGCCATGCGCGCCCGCAAACCCGGGATCATCTATTGCTCGGTGTCGGGCTTCGGACAGGACGGCCCGGCGGCGGGACTGTCAGCCTATGCGCCCATCCTGCACGCCGCAAGCGGCTGGGAGCTGACAAAGGTTGCGCTCGAACCCGCCCTGCAGAAACCCCAGCGCGGCAACGACGCGACCGCCGATTACATGAGCGCCACCCACGCCATGGCGGCGGTGTCGGCGGCGCTGTTCCGGCGCGAACGCACCGGAGAGGGCGAACGCATCGACATTTCCATGCTGGATGTGATGCATAATGTGCTGGCTTTCGAATATCAGGAGGCGCAGTTCCCACTGAAACATGGCGGGCCGGTAATGATCCCCCTCAGGGCTAGGGAAGGGTTTTTCCTCGTGCTGCCGCTGACGGACAAGAACTACGCCGATCTGCTGCGGGCGCTGAAAAAGCCGGAATGGAAGGAAAAATATCC
>DMKG01000056.1:4551-5805 GCA_003454415.1 Alphaproteobacteria bacterium | reverse complement strand
GGCTGAACGCCTCAACGATCGTCCTCCCGCAGTGCGAAAGGATGAAGCGATTCGACGTCAAACATGGCGTTTTGACTGGCGCCGGCACGAATTTCAACCGCCCGGAAGACCTGGAAATCAAGACGGTTGCAGGACAGCAGGTTCTTTATTTTGCGGCCACGGCTTCCGGGTTTGAGGGTGCGGGCGCCGTTTTCTCCATCGCTCTCAATAGCGCGAGCTCGGCGGAAGTAAAGCTTTTCGCCGACAGGAACACGCTTAAAAAGAATACAGCAGTCGCGGTAGGCGCGGAATTCCTCAATCCCGACAATCTGGCGATTGACGGACTGGGCAATATTTACATCATAGAAGATCAGCCTGGCGGCTTTGCCGATATCTGGTTTGCTTATGACATCGACTTTGACGGCATTGCCGAGTCGCTGGGGCGCTGGGCCACCCTTTCGACCCTTGGCGCGGAGCCGACCGGTCTGTACTTCGATCCTTTTGACAACCGGGTAGCCTATATCAATGTGCAACATGCCGCCAGTGACATGGATCGCACCATCCGAATCAGCATTAACATTGTCCCGGAACCCGTATCCGTTAGTTTACTGGCGGCGGGACTGGGGCTGGTGACCGGATTTGCCCGCACCCGCGGAAAAAAGAAAACATAATTTCTAAAATTGACTGGGCCAGACCTCGATGAGAGATAATCTGGCCCAGGTTTTGTGGCCCCGGAAGCCGTGCATCCACACGGCGGGGGCCCGCTTTCATCTTCACAGCCGCTTTCCCCATTCAGAATGCGGCGCTGGCTACCGGCCCAACAACCCTCTTAAAGGAGTGCTGCCCAGACCGCCCATACCTTTGAATGGGTTATTGTTTTGCTGCGCCGCCGGCGATCCCGACGACCCCCCCGCCGCTGACTGGCATACGGCGTACATAGCCTTGTCGCCCTTTGCCTGACACTGCGCCAGCAGTGGCTGGATTTTATGCGGGTTTCCGCTCTGCTGATAGAATTTGATTGATTCAGGAATGAAACTGAGGGGCGTTCCATAACGCTGGTTCGCCTGGTCTATATAGCCAGCGGCCTCCGCCAGGCGGCCCGTCTTGATCGAATCGGCGGCGGCGTAGCGGTAGCCTGCAATGGGCGGGTTGGGGTTACGCAGGATGGCGCCGAGATTCGCTGCGGCGTCCGGCCTGCCTTGCCTGCTCGCGACTTCATACATGGCGAGGCGCGGATAGGCATGGTTCGCGGTCGGCCCGCTGACGCCGGCCGCC
>DMKG01000056.1:2662-4337 GCA_003454415.1 Alphaproteobacteria bacterium | reverse complement strand
AGGCGAGGCGCGGATACGCATGGTTCGCCGTCGGTCCGCTGACGCCGGCCGCCGCGAGTTGCGCCGCCTGCGCCATCTGCCCGGCTTCCATCAGCATGCGCGCCCGTGCGGCGGCGGCGTAATTGGAGAAGACCGGGGCCGACTGCTGCTGCAGCCATTGGGCCGCTCCCAGCGCGGGTCTGGGAGAAGTACGATAGAAGGCTCCGAGATACTCGATTACATCCGCCCTGCGTTCAGCCACGGGACGATGATCCTCTCCCTTGTTGGCGCTGGCGGCGGATTTGATGAGACCCGGCGCAAGATTGGCGGCGAGGCCCCCAAGGCTGGCGGCGGAGGGCGCGGCCATGACGGAGGACGCGGCGCCCATAACGGACATGGCGTTTGCCTGCAGGGAGGCCTGCACGAAGGCGTCTTTTTGGGCGTCACGCTGGGCGATTTTCTTTTCCCAATCCTCAAGCTTCGCCATCATGGTTCCGATGGCGGCCTTGTTATATCCAGCCTTGATGAAAAGATCCGCTCCCAGCAGATCCGCTTCATCTTCCTGCTTGGAGGTCCAGGAAGGGGCAATCACGTTTTCGCTGACTGCATAAACCGCCTCGGCGATGTTCATGGTCGTTTGCCCGTTGATCGCGGGCGCCGTCCCTGAAAACTGCTGCACCATGGAATAGGCGCCCATCAGCGTATCGCCGGCTTTCAGCATGTTCGCCTGCGCCTTCAGAAAACTGTCGGATTCATGGTGGCGCTTCAGGATATGGGCAATTTCATGCCCCATCACCGCGGCGATCTCATCCTCGTTCTTCAGATCACGCAAAAGCCCCAACGGCAGAAAGATTGCCCCATCGGCAGCCGCGGCGGCGGCAAAATGTTCCTGAGGGATGACATAGACGCGGATCGCGCAATTGGGCGCTGGCGAAACCTGTAACAACCGGTCCTTAATACGGTTGAGATAGGTTTCCAGCGCAGGGTCGGGAACCACGCCGTAACCGGTGCCATCTATGCTCTGGCGGCGCGCGCTCTCTGCGCCTGTGCCGCCGCAGGGCCTTGAATCCGTCTTGAACGACTCAATCAACGGCCGGTCCGGCAGCTTTGTCTTGCCTTTACTGTCCCTGTCCCCGGCATGCGCTGGGGACAGCGCAGACAGAGCGAAAGCGAGGCCAATCGCAACCACCTGCGCAGGCGACGGGAACAAGCGCTTGCGTGACGGGGACGGCATCAGCACCCCTTACCAAGGCCACGGACGCCAAGAGGAACAGGCGCCGCGCTCTGTGCGGTCTTTACACAGCCACCAGTGGTCAGGCCCGTTTCATTCGTTTCCACCTGCAGGGAGTCGACCCAATATTTCTTGCCGTTGATTTTCAGAAGATACATCCCGCTGTCACTCACCGCCTGAACCGGCAATGGCAGCGAGACGCTGGCGGCGTCCAGAGAAGAAACCGGATCGCCCCCCTGATCCGTCGCGAACAGATCGAGCGATGACGTGGCGATCCCTGTAACATCGAAATTCGGCCGCTCCAGCGCCGAAACGGGCATTGACACAGCCATAGGCAGAGCCACTGCGGAAACCAGACCCAGGGTTTTGAAAAGCTTTTTCATGACTATCCCCATTCAAACCGAAATGGCGTATAACCTACAGGAAATTGGTTAAAATGAAAAAGTTATATTATTACAATTTCGC
>DMKG01000056.1:0-2339 GCA_003454415.1 Alphaproteobacteria bacterium | reverse complement strand
AGAGAACCGCAATGCTTCAGGAGAAGAATTCCAACGCAAAGACCGATGAAACCGGAACACCCTGCTATGTCTATGTTCTGGGCAGTGAGGAAGCAAAAGGCCCGCGCACTTATGTGGGCTGGACCACGGATCTTGAACGCAGGCTGATCGCGCATAATTCCGGCAGGGGCGCGCGTTCGACCCGGGGGCGGCAGTGGCGTCTGCTCTATGCCGAACGCTGTGAGAGCAAAAGCGCCGCCCTAAGCCGGGAATGGCGCCTGAAGCGGGACCGTGGGTTCCGCAAACTGCTTTCCATGCTTTCAACCGGCGCCTCGGGAACCACGTCATCCTGACGCCCGGGCCGGTCATTGCATACGGGGTTTATTCCGGCTCCTTCAGCTCAACCAGAATGGCGCGGTAACGGGGGCCCAGATTGCGGGCGATCTCCACATGGCCTTTTTCCACCAGCATGGTCCCTCCCCGCCTGGCGTTGGGAAAGGTCAGGCTGTGTTTCTTGCTGTTTCCCTCTGAATCGAAAAATTCAACTTCAAATGGCCCGACATCGGTAACATTCACGAGCACATAATCCAGTTCGTGATGATGCTTTCCCAGGGTCTCGCCTTCCCCGATCACCTGGTCCCATATCCGTACTTCATCGTCTTCGAAGATAATTCTTGTGGCGATCGGGTTTAATTTTTCCTGTGCGCTCATTTCTCAGCCCTTTCCTTTTTTCATTGCGGCCGGCAGCCTTCCCACCCTACCGCCGATGATTGCGGGAATCCAGAAGGTGAACTGACGTGCCCTGGGAAGGCGCAACCACCACCCTTATTGGCCGCCTCAGCTTCCTTAAAAATATTTATTTTTAGTCACAAACAGAGTTTTCTTGGGACAATTTTAAGGTTAAGACTGACCTGCACTACGGTGGTGGAGTCCGTTAGGCAAAACTATAAAAAGGGGGGAATCCATGGATCCAGCACAGGCGCCGATCCCTGTTGGCGCGGATGTTTTCTTTATCCTGCTGGGAGCGATCCTGGTATTCGCCATGCATGGCGGCTTCGCCTTCCTGGAAGCCGGAACTGTACGGCACAAAAATCAGGTAAATGCGCTGGTCAAAATCCTTGTCGATTTCGCTGTCTCGACCGTGGTGTATTTTTTCATCGGCTATTCTATCGCCTATGGCGTGGATTTCATACACTCCGCTGGAGTGATTACCGGGGCGGTTGAACGCGAAGGCGTTAATTTCGCCAAAAGCGGTTATGATCTGGTGAAATTCTTTTTCCTGCTGACTTTCGCCGCTGCAGTCCCTGCAATCATCTCGGGTGGTATCGCTGAAAGGATGAAATTCTGGCCACAGGTATTTGCCAGCGCGGTGATTGTGGCGCTGATTTATCCCACCTTTGAAGGCATGACCTGGGCCGGTAAATACGGTTTTCAGGATTGGCTAAAGGCCAGTTTTGGTTTTCCACTGCATGATTTTGCCGGTTCGGTGGTCGTGCATGGGATGGGCGGCTGGCTTGGGCTTGCGGCTGTCATTCTGGTGGGCCAGCGGCGCGGCCGCTATGATGCGCGGGGCAAACCTGCGGGCATTCCCCCTTCCAATATTCCCTATCTGGCGTTGGGCTCATGGATGCTGTGCGTCGGGTGGTTTGGCTTTAACGTAATGAGCGCGCAAACCCTGGCGGGAGTCAACGGGCTGGTGGCGATGAATTCACTGATGGCGATGGCGGGGGGCATCATCACTGCATTGATTGCAGGCAAAAATGATCCGGGCTTTGTGCATAATGGCGCACTGGCGGGATTGGTTGCGGTTTGCGCCGGTTCGGATGTGTTTCACCCGATTGGCGCGCTTGTGACCGGCGGCGTCGCCGGGGTGATTTTCGTCGTGGTTTTCCAGCTCTGCCATAACCGCTGGAAGATAGATGACGTGCTGGGCGTATGGCCGCTTCATGGACTGTGCGGCCTCTGGGGCGGCATTGCCTGTGGCGTCTTTGGCGTCGAAGCGATGGGGGGTCTTGGTGGCGTGGGCTTTATGGCGCAGTTGATAGGTTCGCTGGCGGGCGCAACCTTTGCAATGATCGCCGGATTGATCCTGTATGGGGCGCTCAAGGCCTTTGTCGGCATCCGTATGGATGAGGAGGATGAGTTTACCGGCGCCGATCTGGCTATTCACAAGATTGGAGCCAACCCTGAAGCGGACATCCGAGGACGATAAAAGCCCAGCTTATGAGCTTACAAACTGGCTTCGAATGAAGTCACCAGGATGCCGGCTGGCAAAATCCGGGGCTCTCCCGGGTGGCGTCGCCGCCATTCCGTGCGGTTGAGCGCGGCCTCAACCTTGCGCGCTCACTTATCCGCTTTTT
>DMKG01000182.1:19605-20563 GCA_003454415.1 Alphaproteobacteria bacterium | reverse complement strand
CAGATAGTTCGCATGAGTGGCCGGGAAGCGTTCAACGATACCCAGCATTGCATTCCAGCGATTGGCGATTTCGGACAATGGTGGGTATAGATCGTTACGCAACTGTGCAATTAGTTCGGGTAGCGGGTAGGAAAAATATTTATATTCGCCGCTGCCAAAGGCATGCCGGGCCATATGCACATGGCTGCGAAAAATATTTTCGGCGGTGAACATGGCCGCCACCCGCCGGCATTGGGCAGCCGGCAGCAGAGCCTTGATCACCGCCCAGCCCCGCAAATCCAGATCGCTCAGAACGGTGAGCCAGTCTATCTCACTCATTTGCCGGATTCACGCGCCAGCAAGGCCCGCTTGCGTCCGATGCCCCAATAATAGCCGGACAGATCGCCATCCTTGCGCACCACCCGGTGACAGGGAATGGCGACGGCGATGGCATTGGCTGCACATGCGCGCGCCACTGCGCGCACCGCATTGGGTGAACCCAGACGTTCTGCGATAGCGCTATAGCTGACCGTCTGGCCTGGCGGAATTTTGCGCAGCGCCCCCCAGACGCGTTGCTGAAACACCGTGCCGCGAATGTCCAGCGGCAAATCAAGCCCCTTGGCGGGCTCCTCGATAAAGCCGAGCACCTGCGCCAGCAGCTTCTCATATTCCCTGTCGCCGCCGATCAATTCCGCCTTGGGAAAACGATTCTGCAATTCGCGCAGGAGCGTCTCGGGATCATCGCCGAGCAGGATAGCGCACACGCCTTTGCCGCTGCTGGCGACCAGAAACGAGCCGAGAAAACATTCGCCAACCGCAAAGCGGATCGCAACATTGGCGCCGCCAGCGCGGAATCTACCCGGAGTCATTCCCAGAACCTGATTAGATTTGGCATAGAGCCGCCCGCTGGAATTATAACCCGCATCATAGATCGCCCCGGTTACAGGCCCACCCTGTTGCAATTGCCTCTGAAGTTTAG
>DMKG01000182.1:7082-19329 GCA_003454415.1 Alphaproteobacteria bacterium | reverse complement strand
CGCATCGGCATAGTCTTTCGGAGTAACGCCAGTCACGGATTTGAAGACGCGGTGAAAGTGATGCCGGCTGAGCCCGGCCCAGGCGGCCAGTTCATCCAAAGGCGGCGGTGTTTCCGCCGTTTCAATCCGGCGGCAGACGGCGATCACCTTTTGCCGGTGCTCATCGGCCGGGGATTGTCCGCCAGGCCTGCAGCGCTTGCAGGGGCGGAAGCCTGCGCGCTCGGCGTCTTCGCGCGTCATATGAAACTGGACATTTTCGCGGCGCGCCAGCCGTGCGGGGCAGGATGGGCGGCAATAGACGCCGGTGGTGCGCACCGAGTAATAGAACTTGCCGTCCGCTCGGGGGTCGCGTCCGGCTATGGCGGCCCAGCGCCATGCATCGGTTTGGGGTGAAACTTCCATGGCCGTGATCCTTGGTAACAGTCAGACAGATCACTTCATATTGAGGATAGAAGGGTTTTATGCACTCCGTTTATTGCCGTCAAATCCGGCCTGTCAGGATAATTAAAGGGGATATCCAGCGGCCCGGGAACCCCAGCCAGAAGCGGGATTTTCCGGACCGCGGGAAAACCCAGAAAATTCAGGCAGCCGTGAACATGGGCACGGCGTTGCCTTCCCCCGTGTCATAGAACACGACCTTGACTTTCTGGCCAATCGCAAGCTTCGAAAAATCGCACTCGACAATATTGGTCAGGATAGTCGGTCCTTCCTCCAGCGTTACATAGGCGATGGTGTAAGGCTCCTTGCCATGGGTCACGCTGTAGGAATAGATCTCGCCCTTTCCTGAACAAAGCGCCAGACGCGTCTTGTCGCTGAAACAGAAGGGACATAACGCGCGCGGGTAATAATAATGCTCCCCACAATCATCGCATTTGCCGACATGCAGCTTGCCTTGCGCCGTGGCCTCCCAGAAGGCTTTGGTTTCATGATTGACCCGGGGGGCGCGGACTTTTGCTTTTGCTTCACTCATGAGTCTTGATTCCCTAGAATAACCGTTGCACTTCCCATACGCGATCCCAGCAGACCGCCCGTGCCGTGGGCCAGGGCTATGTCGCAATTGGGCACCTGCACCTTTGGATGCGCTTCGCCACGAATTTGGCGCACCGCTTCCAGCACTTTGGTCATGCCGCCGCGATTGCCCGGATGGTTGCTGCACAGCCCGCCGCCATCCGTGTTGAAGGGAAGTTTGCCAACCCCAGAAATCAGATTGCCGTCGGAAACGAACTTGCCGCCTTGGCCTTTTTCGCAGAACCCAAGGTCTTCCAGCGTTTCCAGAACCGTGATCGTGAAGCTGTCATAGATCGAAGCGTATTTGATGTCCTTATGGGCGACGCCCGCCTCTTCAAAGGCTTTTGGCCCGGACCACCGCGCGCCGGAATAAGTCAGGTCGACCCGGCCGTTCATCAGATGCTTGGGCGCTTCACCGGCTCCAAGAATCTTGACGGCGGGGCGCTTCAGGCTCTTCATGATTTCCGGCGCAACCACGATGACGGCGCCGCCGCCATCGGTGATGACGCAGCAGTCATACCGGTGCAGCGGCGAGGCGATGATGGGAGAGTTGACCACATCCTCCACCGTCACCACTTCGCGCCGCAGGGCGTGCGGATTATGCTGCGCGTGGTGCGACGCGGCCACCTTGATCCAGGCCATCTGTTCGCTCGTCGTGCCGTATTCATACATGTGGCGCTGGGCGCACATGGCGTACATGTTGACGATGGTGGGCCGGTAGGAAGATTCAAATCCGGCGGCGGGCGGCGTCTCACCGCCAAAGCGGGTTCTTACTCCTTCCTGCGCATCCGCTGCGGGGTGGCCCGCAAGGGTGATCAGCGCCACCTTGCAATGGCCCGCCGCGATCGCCTGGGCTGCGTGATTGACATGCAGCACATAGGACGAGCCGCCCGTTTCCGTGCTGTCGATCTGGCGCACATTGTTGAGGCCCATATATTCGACCATGTCGATGCCGCCCATGCCGGGGGCGTCGCCTGCGCAATAATAGGCGTCCACGTCATCCTTGCCCAGTCCCGCGTCGGCAAGCGCGCCTTTCGCCAGTTCCGCATGCAGCTGCGGCAAGGTCTTCCCCAGCGCCACCCGGGTGGGATGTTCAAATATCCCGCCGATATAGGCCTTTCCCCTAATACTCATTAAAGGCTCCCCTGTTGTGGTTATAAGCATTGATAGCTGGCGCTATTCATGGCGCAGCAGCCAATGTCCTGATGGCGAAGTTCTTAAGCGCTGACAGCGGCTTTGCCAAGAACTTTGCAAAACAAAAGAACACCGCGCAGCCAAGTCTAGCATTCGCGTCCCGGTTTTGGGAGCTTAGTCTGTGATTGGCTGTTTTCCACGGACCCGGGCGCGCAGGCGATGTAAGTCCATGCCGATAATGCGCCACGGCGGGGACATATTGCGGCGCAGGGATCGTGCAGGTGACGGGTTGGCTTTTATGATCAGGTTTTACGAATTTGAAAGGATATTTGCTTATTTTTCCCCGCGCAGACCGGCCGAAGAAACCTTTTCAATACATGCCGAAGTCTGAGTGGGGGCGGACTAATATCAGATATGACGTTGCTTCCATTATGTTTAACTGAAATTTGGGGCGGTGACATATGACGACCAGTGATAAAGGCAATGATCTGCAGGCTGTTTCTGAAAAAGCCCGGGCTGTTTCACAAAAAGCCAGGACAGTTGCAAAAAACACCCAGGAACATCTGAGTAAAATCCCATACGGGGATATGATGCGCAATTTTGCCGCAAAAAGCCATGTATTCCTCAGAAAAACCGCTAAACTGATTTCCAACGCCTCCATCCTCTCGAGGCTGAACATACAGTCAAAACTCTTCGCGACCTATGTGATGGTAGGTATTCTCACGCTGGTCGCCTGTCTGGTCTCGTTCAACTCGTTCCGCCTGATCCAGCAGACATTCACCACTGTCGCAGAACAGGACATAGGCGGGATGACAGGCGCCTTTGACATGGCGCTGAACGCTAACCAAATCTCCATGAATCTTCGCGCGCTGGCGGCGGCGGCGAGTGACGAATCGCGCGTCAAAATGCGGGACAAGGTCACTGATGAGGTCAGCCGTTTTACAGATAATGTCAAATCCGCTTCCCTCCGCATGAACAAGGAAGAAGCGGAAACCCTGACGGCTTTGGCCGGACAGTTATCCGGCAATATCGGCAAGCTCGACGGATATGTCTCCCAGAGCCTAGATGCGGTTGAAGGCTTGAATGCCTCCCTGGCGCAATCCCGTGAGATTCACGAAAAACTGCTTACCGAAAGCCTGTATTTTCTGGATTTTGCTAATGACGCCCTCTTCAACATCATGGAGGAAGTATTTGCCAGCGACATCGCCGCCCGCAAAGCGCAATCTGGGGTGGACGACGGCGATAAGACTGATGCCGCCGCCGCAGAAAGAGACAAACGCAGTAATAATGGCGTGCTGATCCAGGATCAGCTCAACTCGCTGCAGGGCGTTTCCGATATCGTTTCTAACGCCAATCTGGCCATTGGCTTAATTGCGGAAGGCGTCGGTCTTCAAAATCCTGACGCCGTAAGGCAGGCGTCGGAGCGTTTTATGACCACTGCATCCACCATGACGAATGGCCAGAGGGCGCTTGAAGAAATCGTTACCAAGCAATCGCCAGAATGGGTTGAAAAATTCAAGCAGTTCAGATTGACTGTCGAAAGGCTGGCCAATATAGGCGACTCTGAAAAGGACATTTTCGATCAGACTCTTGCCCTGCTCTCCATATACAAACAGAAACAGGAAGAACTGGAGATAGTTCAGGCCAATACGGAAAAACTGCTCAAGATTGCGGACCGGCAGGTTGTCTCCAGCCGCAAGGAAGTTACGACAGGCGTCGAAGCTGTCAACTCGCGAATTTCCAGCAGCGAAACCACCCTGCTTGTGCTTTCGCTCGCCACGATCGGCGCTGTCGCCTTCATCGCTCTTTACTATGTCGGATACAGCGTCACACGTCCGTTACGCTCTATGGTTGCAGCCATGCGAACTCTCGCCAAAGGCGATCTGACAGTCGAGATTCCCATGCGCAATCGCAGGGACGAAATTGGCCATATGTCTGCTGCTGTGCAGATCTTCAAGGAAAATGCTCTTGAGATCGAGCGGGCCAAACTGGAGCGTGACGAATTACGGCGCAAGAATATGGAAGAAAAGCGCCAGGCCATGGAGGCGCTCGCGGCCAGTTTCGAGGACACGGTCGGCCATATTGTCGAGGCGGTTTCATCAAGCGCGCTCGGTATGAAACAGACAGCCGAACAAATGTCCGCCATCGCCACTCAGGCGCATGAAAGAAGCGACGTGGTGAGCACCGCCGCCAACAGCGCCAGTGGAAACGTGGATTCCGTCGCAGCTGCAACTGAAGAACTGAGCTATTCGATCAGTGAGATCGACAAACAGATGACTGCGTCCAATGAGGTCGCGCTGAAGGCGGTGTCCCACGCGGAAGCGACCAATCAAACCATGAAAGAACTGTCCGAGGCCGCAGGGAAAATTGGCCAGGTTGTTGAACTGATCAATCAGATCGCCAGACAAACCAATCTTCTCGCGCTGAATGCGACGATTGAAGCGGCGCGGGCCGGAGAGGCCGGAAAGGGCTTTGCAGTTGTGGCGTCGGAAGTGAAGAATCTCGCCAATCAGACAGCAAAGGCTACAGAAGAAATCTCGACGCAGATCAACGCGATGCAGAACGTTTCCGAGCAGGCCCTGGATGCGATCAACGCCATCAGCAGCACGATTGGTGAAATCAGCGTGGCGGTAACTTCTGTCGCGGGCGCAGTCAGGCAGCAAAGCAGCGCCACACAGGAAATTACGCAAAACACCCAGTTGGCGGCGACATCCACACGGGATGTTTCCGCGAATATCGTGGCCGTGCAGTCTGCCAATGACGAAACCAGCAATGCCGCCAACGCAGTGGTGAACGCCGCCGGCGAACTTAGCCAGGAAGCGGATAAACTGCGCGCTGAAGTCAAACGCTTTCTGCAACAGGTCCGTGCGGCCTGATTCCAGAATGAACTAAACAGTTCCAGCACACTCCCTGAGGGCGGCGGTAAAAAGATCCGCTTCCCCAGGCGTGGTGTCGAAGGCGCTTACCAGACGGATGATTCCTTCTTCCTGGCGCCCCCAGACATGAAAACCGAAACCGCGTTCCCGTAACGCAAAGATGGCGTCTGCTGAAATTCGGGCAAAAATTTCATTGGCTTCGACCGGATGAAGAATTTCCACGCCGGAAATGGTCTTCAATCCTTCGGCAAGGCGGCGCGCCTGCCGGTTGGCGTTCGCCGCCAGCTCAAGCCATAAGCCCTTTTCGAGATAGGCTTCGAGCTGCGCGGAAATGTAGCGCATTTTGGAAACCAGATGCCCTGCCCGCTTACGCCGGTACAGGAAGTTTTCCGCCAGTTCAGGCCTGAAAAACACCACGGCCTCCGCCGCAAGGGCGCCGTTCTTGGTCGCGCCGAAGGAAAGCGCGTCCACCCCGGCCCGCCACGTCAGGTCAGCGGGGACGCAGTTGAGGGACGCCACCGCATTGGCGAAGCGCGCTCCATCCATATGCACATAAAGCCGGTGCGCCCGGGCGATGGCTGACAATTCTGCAATCGCCTGCGGCGCATAAACGGTTCCGGCTTCGGTCGCCTGGGTTAGACTCAGCACGGCAGGCTGGGTTTGATGCTGGTCGCCCGGCTGGATATCCCGCAGACAATCGGACAGAATCTGCGGCGTCAGCCGCCCATGCGCGCCAGGAAGCGGTTTCAGCTTCGCGCCGGAAGTGAAAAATTCCGGCGCGCCGCATTCATCCGACGTGATATGCGCTTCCTCGTGACAAAAAATGGTCCCCCATGGCGGAGTGAGCATAGCCAGCGCCAGGGCGTTCGCTGCCGTGCCCGTCGCTACTGGAAACACCCGCACGCCGGTTTCAAAGACTTCTGAAAATTTATCCTGTAACCGGCGGGTAATTTCATCCGCCCCATAGGAGGCTGCTTTTCCCGAATTCGCCCTCAGGATGGCCTCCATTATCTGGGCAGCCACCGGGGACTGGTTATCGCTTGTGAAGTTGGCGCTCATGCGCTTTCATCCTGCATCAGCAAGGTTACAGGAATAAATTCCGTCTCTGCTCTCAGAAAGGCCCGTGTCTCCATACCCCGCCCATCGATCGCCGTAATCAGCCAGAGAAATCCGGTTTGCCAGGATAATTCCAGATCGGTCTGTGACGGGGCGGCCAGACCATTGGGATGTGAGTGATACACGCCAATCATTCGTGGTCCTCCTGCGCGGCTTGCCTTCTGCAATCGCAGCAGCAGAGCCGGGTCGACCTCAAAGCGATCCGTACACGTCACCGGAGCAAGGTTCGCGCTCTCCTCTATTCCGGAGGCGCGCCATTCCATATCCGTTTTCTCCCCCAGGATCACGCCGCAGCACTCCCGCGGCAAGGCCGTCCTTGCGTGCGCTTCCATCCGCTGCAGGTCGGATTGACGAAGGCGCAGCCGGACGTTCATGGCTTGGCCGTCTTTGGTTCGATCTGCATAAGGATTTCGCCACTCGTCAGATCAAGCAAGATCAGCTTCTGCCTGTCCATCTCTTCGGTCAATAACATCAATCTGCCGCCATCTATCTGAAACTGTGTAATTTTACCACTCAGCTCCAGGGGTAGAACGATATTCTGCAGGGATTTTTGCGTAACACTTTCATTGATCCGGGCGGTTTGTCTTACCAGCCCCACCACCAGCGCGATAGAGCCCAGTACAAGCAAGACTCCCATAATGATCACAGCAGCCTTGAGTCCGCGGTAGTTTTGCACCAAATCTTGCGGCATGAATCATCCTGTTGAAGAAACCCTGATCAGCCTTACCGTCGGCGATGCGGAGGGGGGGGCGCGTCTGGACAAATGGCTGAGTGAAAAAATAGCAGATCTCAGCCGCGCGCGCATTCAATCGCTTTTGGCTGACGGTCAGATCTCGTTGGATGGGCGAAAGATAGACGAGGCTTCCTACAGGGTCAAATCTGGGGAAAGATTCCATATCTGCATCCCCGCCCCTGTGGATGCGGTCATACGGCCGGAAAACATACCCCTGAACATTATATACGAAGATGAGGATTTGATCGTCATTGACAAGCCGGCCGGGCTTGTCGTGCATCCTGGTGCAGGGAACTGGCAAGGCACACTGGTTCACGCCCTTCTCGCCCATTGCGGCGCTTCTCTTTCAGGGATCGGCGGCGTGAAACGGCCCGGAATCGTGCACCGCCTTGACAAACTCACCAGCGGCCTGCTGGTCGCCGCCAAGACAGGGCGCGCCCATGAAATTCTGGCGGCTCAGTTTGCTGAACACAGCGTTACGCGCAGCTATCTGGCGCTGGTATGGGGGGCGCCCAAACCCGCCAAAGGGCGTCTGGTCAGCCAGATCGGACGCAGCCCTTCAAACCGGCAGAAAATGGCTGTCCGGCCCAATGGGGGCAAGCAGGCCATCACTAATTATGAGACCCTGCAAAGCTTTGGAAATCCACTGCGTCCGGCTGTCAGCCTCGTACGCTGCCGGCTGGAAACGGGACGCACTCATCAGATCCGCGTGCATCTGGCGCATCAGGGAAACCCGGTCATCGGGGATCCGGTTTATGGCGGAAACCCTGCGGGAAGGGAAAAACTCCTCCCCCATGAACTCCGCAAGGTCATAGGCGGCCTGGGCCGCCAGGCGCTGCATGCGGCCATCCTCGGCTTCATCCACCCGGTCAGAAACGAAGAAATGTATTTCGAAAGTCCTCTGCCGGAGGAAATTTCCCGGTTACTGCCATTATTAGGACAAATTTGAATGGCAGATTAGAACACTTAAAGAATTCTGAACAATCATTATATAATCATTATTTACAGTATCGGAATATAGGGGCGCCGCTCCGATGGACCTGGCGTCTTTATCAACATAACGGGTGAATTTTCACGGTAATGTCACGGTTAAAACAGCAATAGACTTATACACTTATGGGAGCCCTGTGGTTCCAGCGTTCGTTCAGGAGGACGGCAAACAGCCGTCGAAGCCGTAACCAAAACCTGGCCAGAGCGAATATTCAAAGAAGACATTAGAAAATGAAGGTTTGCAGGGGAAGAGATGACCAAAAACGTCAACCAGAATAACAGCCTCCCGGTACTGACGCCGGATGGCGGACTGGCGCGTTATCTTCAGGAAATCCGCCGTTTTCCCGTTCTGGATCCCGACGAAGAATACATGCTGGCCAAACGCTGGCGCGAACATGGCGATACGGATGCCGCCCACAGGATGGTGACCAGCCATTTGCGCCTGGTCGCTAAAATGGCCATGGGATACCGGGGTTACGGGCTGCCCATCGGCGAGGTGATTTCGGAAGGTAACATCGGCCTGATGCAGGCGGTCAAGCGGTTCGAGCCGGAAAAAGGCTTCCGCCTTTCAACCTATGCCATGTGGTGGATACGCGCGGCCATCCAGGAATATATTCTGCGATCCTGGAGTCTGGTGAAAATCGGCACGACTGCGGCGCAAAAAAAGCTGTTCTTCAATTTGCGACGGGTGAAAAACCAGATTCAGGCGCTGGATGACGGGGATATGACCTCCGAACAGGTCAGGCTGATCGCCGACAAACTGAGTGTGTCGGAGCAGGACGTCACCAGCATGAATCAGCGGCTGACCGGGCAGGACAACTCCCTGAATGCGCCCTTGCGCATGGATGCCGATGGCGAATGGCAGGATTGGCTGGTGGATGAAAATCCTGATCAGGAAACCCTGCTGGGGGAAAGCGAGGAGTATAATCTCCGCTACGCTTTACTGGAAGAAGCCATGAAGGAACTCGCCCCCCGCGAAAAAGACATACTGACGGCGCGGCGGCTGCGCGATGAGCCCGCCACGCTTGAGGAACTGAGCCAGACCTACAATATCAGCAGAGAAAGAGTGCGCCAGATCGAAGTGCGGGCTTTCGAGAAATTGCAGCGCGCCATGCGCCGCGCCGCCAGGGAAGCCGCCAGGTCCTCACGCAGTTAGACAGGACGGATTTTCCACAGCCGAAGCTGGCGTCCCCTAGGGGACTCGAACCCCTGTTACCGCCGTGAGAGGGCGGTGTCCTAGGCCACTAGACGAAGGGGACTTTGGCGACCATGAGACCGGTTCTGTGTAAATAACAAGGCCGCCCCTCATGATCAAGGGCCTCAATAGAACCTCCCCCTCAATAGAACCACCTATGGCTATCTGGCGTCTGATAGCCAGGGCTGTGCGCCCATGGCGGGGTCTGGCAATCAGACAACAGGATCAGCCATAAGCGCGCTTTTCAGCCGCTCCCACTCCGCCTCATGACCTGGCAGGCCGAAACGCAGGCTGGACGGATCATGGAACAGTCGCGTCAGAATTCCCTGCCTCGCCAGCTTTTCGTACACCTCATTCGCGTGAGAGATGCGCACCCATTGGAACAAAGCGCACCCGCCAGCAGGCGAAAGGTCATGTCCGCTAAGCAGGGAATGTAAACGCGCCGCCCCGCTGACCAGGCGTTTTCGCGCGCCATCCTGCCATTTCTGCGCTTTGAGCGCCTCCGCCGCAACCCAGCGCGAGGGGCCGCTCACACTCCAGGGGCCGAGTATCCCGCGCAACTGTTCCAGCAGTAATGGTTCCGCCATGACAAAGCCCACCCGCGCGCCAGCAAGGCCAAAAAACTTCCCAAGCGAACGCAGAATGATCAGGCCCGACCGTGGGCAGAAAGGCGCTAGGCTGTCCCCGGGGGTGGCGTCAATGAAGGCTTCGTCCACCACCAGCCAGCCGCCACGCCTGGAAAGGGAGGCGCACCACCCAAGAAGCTGTTCAGGCGAAAAGCGCGTTCCTGTTGGATTGTTGGGATTGGATACCACCAGCACTTCCGACACGGCGGCGGCGTCCGGCATCGCCTCCGGACCGATCAGACTGACCCGGTGGCCCGCCCGTCGCCAGGCATGGGCATGCTCGGAATATCCTGGGTGAATGACGCCAACCCTGCTGGGCGCCCGCAAGAATGGCAATGCCTGAAGGATTGCCTGCGAACCCGCCGCGGGCAGGAGCTGTTGCGTACCATAATAAGCATGGGCCGCTTCTTCCAGACCGTCATTTTCCTCGGGCAGCCGCCGCCACACGGATTCGGGCGCCGCTCCCGCTTTCCAGCCCTCGGGATTGACGCCAGTGGAAAGATCAAGCCAGCCGGCCAGAGGTATGCCATAGCGCGCCGCAGCGTCCCTTAACCGGCCGCCATGCTCAAGCAAGGAACATCCCTCCCGCCAGAAAAACGCCAAGCCACAAATATACGCATCTCCGCACCAGGGCGAGAGACCGCTCTATGTCTTCTGTGACCGGGGCAGGCCCCAGGCCCAATACCGGGCGGTCATGCCACTCCCCTTCGTAGCGCGCCGGCCCTCCGATAGATACGCCGAGCGCGCCAGCGCCCGCCGCCATCACCGGTCCGGCATTGGGGCTGTTCCAGTGCGGCGCCTGTCTGCGCCAGCATGAAAACGCCTGACCCGTCCTGCCGAGCAGGGCATAGCTCGCCGCCGTCAGCCGCGCCGGAATATAATTGATGAGATCATCGAACCGCGCCGCGGCCCAGCCAAAATGAAGATATCTTTCGTTACGG
Source organism: Alphaproteobacteria bacterium (assembly GCA_003454415.1). Taxonomy (GTDB): domain Bacteria; phylum Pseudomonadota; class Alphaproteobacteria; order UBA11222; family UBA11222; genus UBA11222. Next base: position 8,710 of record DMKG01000182.1, on the reverse strand, counting down.
TAACCCCACATGGCGTCAAGCGTATTGGCCAGCCGGTATAAGACCGCGCCTGGCGCACCCGCCACCGCAAACCAGAACAGCGCCCCGAACACGCCATCATTGCCATTTTCCAGCACGGATTCGACGGCGGCGGCTGGTATATCCAGCGCCGCAGAATCGCGGCTGACCATGCGGCTGACCAGACGCCGGGCGCCGTCTTCATCCCCTGCGCGCAGAGCCGCCGCAACGGGCCGGGCGTGGTCATGCAGACTTCTGTGACCCAGAGCAGAATAAAGCACAAGAGCGCCGAAAATCGGGCCCGCATAGGGAAGGCCTGAAATGAACGCGGCCATGGCGGTAAAGGGCGCCAGCAGAATCGTCAACGCGAACATTCCCTGTATGCGCCGGATGAATGGATTCGTATCCGAGTCCCGGAAGAATCGGCGCTCGGTAACGGCCGCCAGCCGGCCAAATCCCACCAGGGGATGAAACCGCCTGGGTTCACCGAACAACCAGTCCAGCAGCACGGCGGCCAAAGCGGGCAACGCCGTGTTCACACCGGCTCCTCGTGAGAGCCCACAGACTTAATGGGCGGCCGCAAACCGTTTCAGATGAAAATCCACATTGCCGAATTGCGCGTCGATCATGGTCAGCCGCTTGAAATAATGACCGATATTCAGCTCATCCGTCATGCCCATGCCGCCATGCAGCTGCACCGCCTGCTGACCGACGAAACGCCCGGATTTGCCGATCTGCACCTTGGCCGCCGACGCCGCCCTGGCGCGCTCCTGCGCGCTTTCCTCCAGTTTCAGATTCACCATATAGGTGATGGAAAGCGATTGCTCGCATTCGATGAACATGTCCGCCATCCGGTGCTGCAAGACCTGAAAATTACCGATCGGCTGGCCGAACTGCTTGCGGGTCTTGCAATATTCGACCGTTGCATGGGTCAGCACCCGCATGCAGCCCACCGCCTCGGCGCTAAGCGCCGCAATCGCCCGGTCCGCCGCCTCCTCGATGGCGGCCAGCGTCTTGCCCTCCTGCCCGAGCAGGGCGTCTGTCTGAATTTTGACATTGTCAAAACTGATCTCAGAGGCGCGCCCGCCATCCAGTGTTGGATAATCGCGGCAGTCCAGTCCTTTCGCGTTCCTGTCCACGATGAACAGCGAAACCCCATCCCGGTCGCGCTGTCCATGGGAGGTGCGCGCCGTCACCAGCAATTTATCCGCCCAGGGCGCAGCCATGACTACCGCCTTATTGCCCGTGAGAACGTAGCCATCACCGGACTTCTGCGCCCGGCAGGTTAGATCCGCCAGGTTGAAACGCCCCTGAGGTTCGGCATAGGCCAGGGCGAGAACAAGCTCGCCTGACGCGATTTTCGGCAGCAGCTCCTTCTTCTGCGCCTCCGTTCCAAGCCTGTCGATCAGCCCGCCGCACAGCACCACCGTTTGCAGATAAGGCTCCACCACCAATCCCTTGCCGAACTCCTCCATGATGATCATGGTTTCGACCGCGCCGCCGCCCATGCCGCCATATTCTTCCGTAAACGGAATACCCAGAAGGCCGAGTTCCGCAAAGCCGCGCCAGTTGTCCGTGCTCCACCCTTCCGGGCTGGCGACGATCTTCTTCCGTGTTTCGAAAGCGTATTT
>DMKG01000182.1:4420-6746 GCA_003454415.1 Alphaproteobacteria bacterium | reverse complement strand
TTACGGTTACAGGCCCAATACGGCCTTGGCGATGATGTTGCGCTGAATTTCATTCGACCCGCCATAAATCGAAGTCTTGCGCATATTGAAATATTCCGGCCCGATACTGATCAGATCATCGGGAATATTGATCGAATTGGCCCCCTGCATATTCCTGCCGCGCAGATAGGGGGCGCCGTAGACGCCTGCCGCCTCCAGCAGCAATTCGGTGATGCGCTGGCCGATCTGCGTTCCCTTGATCTTGAGAATCGAGCTTTCCGGTCCTGGGCTCTGCCCTGCATTTTCAGCCGCCAGAAGGCGCAGATCGGTATATTCCAGCGCCAGCAGATCGATCTCCAGTTCCGCCAGCTTCCGCGAAAAATGCGTGTCCTGCAGCAGGGGAGCGCCGTCTTCCAGGGTCCGTTCCGCCAACGTCCTCAGCCGGGCGATCTGCGCGCGGGAACGGGCGACCGACGCCATGCCGCTGCGCTCATGCCCCAGAAGCATCTTGGCGTAGGTCCAGCCCTTGTTCTCCTCGCCAATGCGGTTGGTAACCGGCACGCGCACATCCTGCAGAAAGATCTCGTTGATTTCGTGCCCGCCATCCATGGTGATGATGGGCCGCACCGTGACGCCGGGGCTGTTCATGTCCATCAGCAGAAACGAGATGCCCGCCTGCGGTTTGGCTTCCACATCCGTGCGCGCCAGGCAGAACATCCAGTCCGCATGCTGGGCGAGCGTCGTCCAGGTCTTGGAGCCATTGACCACGTAGTCGTCGCCATCCCTGACCGCGCGGGTGCGCAGACTGGCGAGATCAGAGCCTGCCCCCGGTTCCGAATAACCCTGGCACCACCAATCCGTCCCCTGATAGATGCGCGGCAGGAAATGATCCTTCTGCTGCTTGTCGCCATAGGTCCAGATCACCGGCGCCACCAGATTGAGCCCGAACCCGATGAGGGGAATCGTCCCGGCCCGGGCCAGTTCATTGCTGAAGATATATTTCTGGACCGGGGTCCAGTCCGTTCCCCCATACTCCACCGGCCAGGAAGGGGCGACCCATCCCTTCGCCGCCAGCACCTGATGCCAGGACAGATATTCCTGTTTGCTGAAAGGGCGCTCGAAGGGGCGGCGGTTGCGCAGTTCCGCCGGATAGTTGCCGGCGATGAAGGCGCGTACTTCTTCCTGAAAGGCGATTTCCTGGCTGGTGTATTTAAGTTCCATCGAAACCGCCCTGCTGTGATGGGTGCGTACTGGAATTGCGGGAAGACTATAGCCTATCCGGTGATATTTCAATGAGACCCTGATCCGGCTTGCCGGGCAACAAAAAAGTCAATAATCTGCGCCGGAAGTCAAGCGTTTCATGCCAACCCTTAACCACATGGGGGCGTTCAATGGCTGCCATAGATTGGTATCTTGAAGGCGTTGAGTTCAGCAATTGCAACTGTAATTACGGTTGCCCCTGCCAATTCGAAGATCTGCCCACCCAGGGATTTTGTCAGGGTTTTGGCGTCACGCGGATCGACAAGGGCCATTTTGGCGATGTCAGGCTCGACGGGCTGATGATGGCGATGGTTTTCGCCTGGCCCGGCCCCATCTTCGAGGGCAAGGGCGCGATGCAGATCATTGTCGATGAGCGCGCCAGCCCGGAGCAGCAGGAGGCCCTGGAACGGATCGCCCGGGGAGAGGAGACCGACGAGGCCGCCACCCATTACTGGGTGTTCCACGCCATGAGCAGCACGGTTCACCCCTCCCTCGCAAAACCCATTCAGTTCGATATGGATATCGACGCCCGCACCGCCCGGGTGTTTATCCCCGGCGTTCTCGAAGCCAGTGGACGGCCGATCCGCAGCCCGGCCAATGGGGAGGAACATCGCGTGCGCATTGATATTCCCAATGGCATCGAATTCACCCTTGCCGAGATTGGCAGCGCCTCCACAAAAACCACAGGCGGCGCCATTCCGCTGGAGCTGAACGACAGCTATGGCCAATTCAACAAGGTCCGATTCAACCGTCATGGCGTTGTGCGCTGATGCGCGAATTCCCTCTTGATCAGTGGATTGAGAGGGCCCTGCGGCGGGACCGCCTGATCATCCTCACCAGTCTGGTCACCGCCATTTTGCTGGCATGGGCCTATCTGCTGACGGTCCCTGGGATGGAGATGTCCGCATCCGGCGCGATGCCGGAAATGAAAATGCCGGCTGAGACCGGATTCGTCGCCCACTTTCTGATGTTCGTCATGTGGTGGGTCATGATGACGGCGATGATGCTGCCCAGCGCGGCGCCCATGATCCTGCTTTTCGGCGCCATTACCCGCAAACGTCAGGAACTGGGTTCGCCCTACCCGCCA
>DMKG01000182.1:3723-4194 GCA_003454415.1 Alphaproteobacteria bacterium | reverse complement strand
CCACTGGGTTCGCCCTACCCGCCACTGGCGTTCTTCACTCTCGGCTATCTGCTGGTCTGGGGCGGTTTCAGCATCGTGGCGGCCCTGGCGCAAGGGGGGCTCAGTGAAACCCACATTTTTCATAACAGCCTCCGGATCACCAGCCCCTATCTCAATGGAGCGCTGCTGCTTGGGGCGGGACTGTGGCAGTTTAGCCCGATCAAACGCACATGCCTGCGCCATTGCCGCTCACCGGTGCATTATCTCACCACCCATTGGCGCCCGGGGGCAACCGGCGCGCTTCATATGGGGGCAGGGCATGGAGTGTTCTGCTTTGGCTGCTGCTGGTTTTTGATGGCGCTGCTCTTTGTTGGCGGCGTCATGAACCCCTACTGGATCATCGGCGTCGCCGCTTATGTATTGCTGGAAAAACTGTCGCCAAGGGGAGAGACCTTCGCCAAACTGAGCGGCGCTATGCTGATCGTCGCCGGC
>DMKG01000182.1:2085-3502 GCA_003454415.1 Alphaproteobacteria bacterium | reverse complement strand
GCGCTATGCTGATCGTCGCCGGCCTATTGCTGCTCATGGCCACGCTCATACCCGGCCGCTGACCCCGGCCTGGGCGAAGGTCGCCATACCCCCATGCACCTCCGCCGCCGCCCGCACAATGGAAATGGCGAGCGCCGCGCCTGATCCTTCCCCCAGCCGCATCCCGAGGTCGAGCAGCGGGACTTTGCCAAGCAACTGCAGAAGGCGGCCATGAGCGGATTCCGCAGAGACATGCGCCGCAAGGCAATGGTCGAGCGCGCCTGGCTGCAAACAGTGCAGCACCGCCGCAGCAGCGCCCGCGACAAACCCGTCAAGCAGAACGGGAATGCGCTGCACCCGCGCGGCGAGGATGGCTCCGGCCATGGCGGCGATTTCCCGGCCCCCAACCCGGCGCAGAATGTCCAGAGGATCGGCTCCGCCCCCCTGCAAACCATGAAACGCGACCGCGCAACGCACCGCCTCTTTCTTGCGGGAAAGGATTTGCGCATCGGCCCCCGTACCCTGCCCCACCCATTCCTCCGCGTTTCCACCGAACAGCGCATGGCAGATGGCGGAAGCCACTGTGGTGTTCCCGATTCCCATTTCCCCGATGCAAAGCAGATCACCGCCCCCCGCCACCGCCTCCATACCGAAGGCGATGGTCGCGACACAGTCCTTCTCGCTCATGGCGGCGGCTTCGCAGATATCCGGCGTGGGCATATCCAGGGCGAGATCGAAGATTTTAAGCCCGGCGCCTGTAACCTGGCATAACTGGTTGATGGCGGCGCCGCCGGCTGCGAAATTTTCCACCATCTGCTGGGTTACCGATGGCGGAAAGGCGGAAACTCCCCGCTGCGCCACCCCATGATTGGCAGCGAAAATGGCGACCTGAGGCTGAAGAACCGTGGGCGGATGCCTTCCCTGCCAGGCCGACAGCCATTCCACGATTTCTTCCAGCCGGCCCAGAGATCCGGCGGGCTTGGTCAATTGCGCGTCGCGCAGACGGGTCTGTTCTGCCGCGTCCCTGTCCGCGGCTGGCAAATTCCGCAGCACGGCGCGTATGTCTTCAAAGGCCGATCCGCTTAAGACTGGTGGCATGGCTGTTTTCCAGATAGATTCACAATTCACGGAAGTGACGGCGTGGCGTATGGATGCGGCCCAACCGTTGCTGAGACGGATGGAGGAGATCCTTTCGGCGCCAGTCAGTCCTTTATAGGAACGTCAGTTTCAATGCCAGACAGGAATCATTGAAGCCAGAAGATGTGGCGGCATGATCCGTCAGAACAAGGTAGATGCAATTGCGGCAGTTCATCCCACGCGGCCCGTCATCGCCCCTGCTGGAGGAATGGCGGGAGGATATTTATATCGCTTTCGTTTTCCTGACTCGCCTGCCCCTGCCCGCCCGGCAAAACATCGATCAGGCGTCATTTACCAGGGC
>DMKG01000182.1:0-1872 GCA_003454415.1 Alphaproteobacteria bacterium | reverse complement strand
TTTCCCCCCTTGCGGGAGCTTTTGTGGGGGCTGCGGCCGGAAGCTTCTACTGGCTCGGTCTGAGCTTCAATCTGTCCAGCTTTCTATCCGCCCTGATAGGGGTTGCCGTCGCCCTCTTGCTGACCGGTGGGCTGCATGAGGACGGCCTGAGCGACACGATGGACGGGTTCAGCGGCGGCTGGGACCGCGACCACAGGCTGCAAATCATGTCGGACAGCCATATCGGGGCGCATGGCGCCCTTGCCCTGTTGCTGACCCTTCTGATAAGGGCTGGCTGCATCGCGCAGCTCTCCAGTGCGGTGGCCGTCATGTCCGCCCTGATCGCCGCTGGCGCCCTCTCCAGGGTCATGATGTACGGCGCCATGGGCCTGTTGTCCCCGGCAAGACAGGAAGGGCTGGGATTTTCCGCAGGTCGGCCCGCGCCAGAACAGCAGTGGATTTGCCTGGGATTGGGCTTTTTCATCGCGCTCCTGGCCCTGCCATTCGATACCGCCCTTGCCGCAACCCTTGCCGCCATTCTGGGGGGCGGTTGCATGGGACTGATGGCGAAACGTAAAATTGGCGGACATACAGGCGACATATTGGGCGCAGTTCAGGTAATAGCTGAACTTTCCGCCCTCGTCTATCTGGCCTCCGCCTTGACGGATTGAAATTCGGAATCTATTAGCATAGATTATACGTGTCCTCTGTTTCTTTCCGTTTTTAGAGAATTATCCATGGCCGTTTCCGCACAACGTCAATCCCCCTGCATTCAGGTCTGCCAGATCAACGTGCAGACCGGCTTCTGCGCTGGTTGTTTCCGCTCCCAGGAAGAGATCGCCCGCTGGCTGCGCTATACAGACGAGGAGCGTGAGGCGGTATTGAACCGGCTGGGACAGAGAAGGGCGGATTTCTTCGACAAGGGCGGCCAAATCAATTTCTCCCCCTTCGATTACGAATAGGTGGATATTTACCCTTTAGCATGGAGTTGCCGTCCTATAATCAGGAGACAAGGTAATTCAGGAATGCTCTTGGGATGACAGCGCAATGTTGAACCGGCTTGGCCTTGCCGCCACGATCCTGATGGTCCTGACGGGGGGTGTTTTTCTCCTGTTTCAGGTCTTTCCGGGCGCACTCAGCAGCCAGAATGAACAGATCCGTCTGGTCCAGGGTCTGCTGGTGCTGAGTCTGACAGGCGGCGCCATCGCCCTCGGGTGGAGCGGCAGCGCGGGACTGGCGATCAAACAGGCGCTAGTCTGGAGCGGCGCGCTGATCGCCCTGCTCACGGTCTACTCCTATCGCTATGAATTCGCCGCGATGGGCTATCGCGTCGCGGGGGTAACGTTGCCCACGGTCCCCTTGCCCGCCGCGCCCCAGCCTGGCGCCTCTGCCCCCTCTTCCCATGGCGTCGTGCATCTCAGCGCCGTTCAGGGCGGCCATTTTCTGGCGGACGCCAGCGTGAACGGAACCCATGTGCGGTTTCTGGTGGACACCGGCGCCTCCATCGTCGCGCTGAGCGCATTCGATGCGCGGCGTCTGGGGCTCGATCCCCAGGAACTGGACTACAATATCACTGTTAGCACAGCCAATGGGCAGACCCGCGCGGCAAGCGTCAGCCTTGATGAACTCCGGATCGGCTCTATCAGCCGCAGCCAGGTGCCCGCGCTGGTGGTGAGCGAAGGCGCGCTCGAACAATCCCTGCTGGGCATGACCTTTCTGAATCTGATCGGCAGTTTCGAAATGGGCGACGGGGTGCTGATCCTGCGTGATTAGATTGCAACGGACCTGAACCATGATCCTCGCGCAAATCAGCGATTTGCACATTCAATCGGATCGCCGCCTGCTGCGGGGCAGATATGACAATGCCGGCAGCCTGGAAACCTGTATCGCCCA
>DMKG01000022.1 GCA_003454415.1 Alphaproteobacteria bacterium | reverse complement strand
AATTACGGCATGTGCGGCCGCGCCTATCGTCCGCGTTTCCTTTTCATGTGGCCCAATGCGCGCATCTCCGTCATGGGGGGAGAACAGGCGGCGAGCGTGCTGGCGACGGTGCGCCGTGAGGGGATGGAGAGTGCGGGGCAGCAATGGAGCGCTGAGGAAGAGGCGGAGTTCAAGGCCCCGATCCGGGCGCGTTATGAGGAAGAGGGGCACCCCTATTACGCGACAGCGCGATTGTGGGATGACGGGATCATCGCCCCGCGGGATACGCGCATGGTGCTGGGGCTTTGCCTTTCCATCGCCCAGAACGCCCCGCGCAGCGAAACCAAATTCGGTATTTTCAGGATGTGAGGCTTATCGCCGTCTCAGGGAGTAGTTCATGGCAAAGGAAGATCTGGTTTTACTGAACACGACGCGCGAAGGCGTGGCGGTGGTGACCCTCAACCGCCCGGAGGTGCACAACGCCTTCAATCCGGACGTGATCGAACGCCTGTCGGATATTTTCGAAACCCTGCGTGGCGCGGATGGGGTGAGGGTGGTGCTGCTGGAGGGCAATGGCCCGAGTTTTTCCGCAGGCGCGGATCTGGCGTGGATGCGGGCGGCCGCGGAATATGACAAGGCCACCAATCAGGCCGAAGCGGCGGAGCTTGGCCGCATGCTGAACCGTCTGTTCACCCTGCCAAAGCCCACGATCGCCGTGGTGCATGGCCCTGCGCTGGCGGGGGGAATGGGGCTGGTCAGCGCCTGCGACGTGGCGATCGCCAGCGAGAACGCCTTTTTCGCGCTGACGGAAGTGCGCATCGGTCTGACCCCCGCCACGATATCGCCTTATGTGGTGCGGGCCATGGGCGCGCGCATGGCGCACCGCTATTTCCTGAGCGGCGAACGCTTCACAGCGGAAGAGGCTTACCGTATGGGCTATCTGCACAGCGTGGTGAAGGACCGTAATGCGCTGGCCGAGGAGGCGGAACGCCTGGTTACGCAGTTCTTCCAGACCGCGCCGGATGCAGTGCGCACCACCAAGGAGTTGCTCCACAGGGTCACCCATGCGGTTATTGACCAGAACCTCATCGATTACACGGCGAACATGATTGCGGAAATCCGCCAGACCGATGAAGGACGGGAAGGCACTAGCGCCTTTCTCGCGAAACGCAAGCCCTGGTGGCAGAACGGATGATCAAGAGCCTGCTCATCGCTAATCGCGGCGAAATCGCCTGCCGCGTCATGCGTACGGCCCATGCGATGGGAATCCGCGCCATCGCCGTCTATTCGGATGCGGATGCGAACGCCATGCATGTGGCGATGGCGGATCAGGCGGTGCGGATCGGTCCTGCGCCGGCAGCGGAAAGTTATCTGAATATTACGGCGATCCTGGACGCCGCAAAGCGGGCGGGCGCCTCGGCTATTCATCCTGGTTACGGATTTCTGTCCGAAAATCCGTTGTTTGCGGAAGCCTGCGCCGGGGCTGGGGTCATTTTCGTCGGCCCGCCCGCCAGCGCCATGCGCGCCATGGGGGCGAAGGACGCAGCCAAAAGGCTGATGGAAAAGGCGAAGGTTCCCGTGACGCCCGGCTATCATGGTGATAATCAGGACCCGGAATTTCTTTTGGAACAGGCCAAAAAGACGGGTTTTCCCGTGCTGATCAAGGCGGTGGCGGGCGGCGGCGGGCGCGGCATGCGCCGGGTGGAAAGCCCGGACGAATTTCCGGGCGCGCTCGAATCCGCCAGACGCGAAGCGAAGTCCGCGTTCAGCGATGACAGGGTGCTGATCGAGCGCTATCTCGCGAAGCCGCGGCATATTGAAATTCAGGTATTTGCCGACAGTCATGGCAATGCCGTGCATCTGTTCGAACGGGACTGCTCGATCCAGCGCCGCCACCAGAAAGTGATCGAAGAGGCGCCCGCCCCCGGCATGCCGGAAGGAATGCGGGAAATAATGGGCGCCGCGGCCGTGCAGGCGGCGAAGGCGATCGGTTATCTGGGGGCGGGGACGGTGGAGTTCATCGCTGACGCCTCGAAGGGGTTGAGCGCGGATAATTTCTATTTCATCGAGATGAACACGCGGCTGCAGGTGGAGCACCCGGTGACGGAGATGATCACCGGCCTCGATCTTGTGGAATGGCAGTTGCGGGTGGCCATGGGCGAGACCCTGCCCCTGCTGCAATCGCAGATCCAGATGCAGGGCCACGCCATGGAGGTCCGTCTTTATACGGAGAATCCGCGCAATGGATTTCTGCCCTCCACCGGAATCCTGCGGCATATGCGCCTGCCCGAAAGCGGCAGCGCCCTGCGCATCGACAGCGGTTTCAGGGAGGGTGATGAAGTTTCCATTCATTACGATCCGATGATCGCGAAGCTGATCGCCCATGGGCGGGACCGCGATCAGGCGCGCAACCGCCTGAGCCATGCCCTGGCGCAGGTGGAAATTGCAGGCCCCGCCGCCAATGCGGGTTTTCTGCGCGCGATAGTGGAGCATCCCGCCTTCGCCAGAGGGGATGTGGATACAGGCTTTATCGAGCGGCATCTGGTGGAGCTGGTTCCCGCCGAACCCCACGCCGATGACCGGATTCTGGCGCTCGCCGCATTGGCGGTTCTTGCCGGACGCGCCGATGCGGCGCGGCAGGCGGCGGCGCGATCAGGCGATCCCGTCTCGCCCTGGTTCCGCACAGATGGATGGCGCGTCAACGCCATCGGGCGGGAAGAGCTTCGCTTCAGCGTCAATGGGAAGGTGATCGCAATTGGCGTCGCGCATATGCCGGACGGGGTGCGGCTGCAGCTTCCCGGTGGCGAGATCGCCGCCAGCGGCAAAATCGATCATGGCAGGATCGTGGCCGGTCTGGACGGACTGAAAATTTCAGCAGGTGTAAATATCGATGGGATGCGGGTTACAGTCATTCTGGACGGTGAGGCGCATATCGTCGAACGGCACGATCCAGTGCATGATGCGGAGCTGGAGGAAGGGGGCGGGGGCGATGTGATCGCGCCAATGCCCGGCAAGCTGGTGTCGGTTCTGGTCAAGCCTGGGGATAAGGTGCGCAAGGGCGATCCGCTGGGCGTGCTGGAGGCGATGAAGATGGAGAACACCCTGACCGCGTCCGCCGATGGGGTGGTGGATAAGGTGAACTATGCGGCTGGCGATCAGGTGGACGAAGGCGCCGTGGTGGTCTCGTTCGAGCGGCCGGAAGCGGCATGACCCTGCATCTGATCAAGCTCTGTGTCGGTATTGAGAAATTCGAGGAACTGGCCGGGTGGCAGCAGCGCCGCCTGGGCAAGGAGGGTGAGTTGCGCCATATCACCCGGATGACGCCGCGCCGGGGGGAAGAACTGCTGGATGGCGGGTCGATCTACTGGGTGATCAGGGGGCAGATACAGGCGCGCCAGCGCCTGCTGGAACTGCGTCCGGTCACCGATGGGGAAGGCGCCGCCCATTGCGCGCTGATTCTGGACGCGAAACTTGTGCGCACAGTACCCCAGCCGCGCCGTCCGTTTCAGGGCTGGCGCTATCTGGCGGCCGAAGACGCGCCGCCGGATATGGGCAAGGGCCGAAACGGCGGTAAAGGGGACATGCCCGACAGCATGCGCGCCGAACTGATGGCGCTGGGGCTGCTGTAGGCCGCATCACACCAGTTGACCGGGCACTCAACAAAAGGCACAATCGCCCACAATTTTACAGCTTGAACAGGCAGGGAGAAAAGCCATGAAAGCCGCAGTTTTGCGTGAAACCAAGAAACCCTTACAGATCGAGGACGTGCAGATTTCCAAACCTGGTCCACGCGAAGTGCTGATCCGTACCGTCGCCGCCGGCATCTGCCACAGCGATCTGCATATCGCCGACGGGCTTTATCCCTATCCGCTGCCCTGCGTGCTGGGTCATGAATCGGCGGGCGTCGTCGAGGCGGTAGGTTCGGATGTGCGCTATGTGGAGCCGGGCGATCACGTGATTACCTGTCTGTCCGCTTTCTGCGGCCATTGCGAGCATTGCATTACCGGCCATATGTCCCGCTGCACCGGTGCGGAAACCCAGCGCGGCCCGAAAGAGGATCCGCGTCTGACCACGGAAGGCAAGCCGATGTTCCAGTTCATCAATCTGTCTTCTTATGCAGAGCAGATGCTGGTGCATGAGCACACCATCGTAAAAATCCGCAAGGACATGCCGCTGGACCGCGCAGCGCTGATCGGCTGTGGCGTGATGACCGGCGCGGGAGCCGTATTCCATACGGCGAAGGTGGAGCCGGGCAGCACGGTTGCGGTGCTGGGCTGCGGAGGCATTGGCTTAAGCGCGATCAATGGCGCCGCCATTGCCGGCGCGGGGCGCATCATCGCGATCGACATGGTGGGATCGAAACTCAATCTGGCGAAGCATTTCGGCGCAACCGACGTGATCAATGCGGCGGATGACGATGTGGTGAAAGTGGTCCGTGAACTGACCGGCGGCGGCGTGCATTACTCCTTCGAAGCCATCGGCCTCAAGAAGACCGCCGAACAGGCTTTCAAGATGGTTCGCACCGGCGGCACAGCAACCGTCATCGGCATGATTCCGGTCGGCACCATGGTTGAAATTCATGGCGCGGAGCTTCTGCAGGAAAAGAAACTCCAGGGCTCCATGATGGGCTCGAACCGCTTCCGCGTTGACATGCCCCGCCTGGTGGATTTCTATCTTTCGGGCAAGCTGAAGCTCGATGAAATGATTTCCAGCACGCTTTCCCTGAAGGACATCAATCAGGGATTCGAGACCCTGCGCAAGGGCGAGGTGGCGCGTCAGGTCATCAAGTTCGACTGAAGCCAGAGACAGGGATTATCGTCTTGATGCGCCGCCTCCGGATAATCAGGGGGCGGCGTTTTTTTAACCAATAATCACAAGGGGGAGAACCATGCCCAATCTGAGCGGAAAGACCGCCATCGTAACCGGCGCGGGGCAGGGGATCGGCAAGGCCATCGCCATCACGCTGGCCAAAGCAGGGGCGGATATCGTGGCGGGCGAGCTGGTGAAGGAGCGCATCGCAGGCACTCTCGCCGAGGTGGAAAAACTGCAGCGCAAGGCGCTGGGCGTGCAGTTCGACGTGCGCGACAGGGGGCAGGTGGACAATCTCGTCGCCGAGGCGATGAAAAAATTCGGCAAGATCGATATCGTCGTCAACAATGCGGGCAATGACATTGTGCGCGATCTGGTGGACATGTCGGACGAGGAATGGGATTTCCAGATCAATGTCAATCTGCGCGGGCCGTTCTATATGTGCCGTTCCGCCCTGCCGCATATGATCAAGGCGGGAAATGGCGGGGCCATCGTCAATATCGCGTCCATCGCCGGCTATATTTCGTATCCCAAGGGCGCGGCCTATGCCGCGGCCAAGGCCGGGGTGATGG
>DMKG01000273.1:4351-4910 GCA_003454415.1 Alphaproteobacteria bacterium | reverse complement strand
CCCTGGCCCCATTGGCCGCCAGCGCGCAAAAGCTGGAGGAGCCAGAGTTGTGGATGGTGCAGGACGCCTCCAACATACGCGCAACCCTTACCTGGCAGAATCCGCAGGACCATGAGGGTGGGGCGCTTTCCTATCAGATCCTGCAACGTTTTGAACTCAAGCCGGATGGCTTGAAGATATTACTGTCGCTGACCAATCTTGGGGTGCAGCCAATGCCCGCGCAGATCGGCTTGCGGTTACGGCCTGATTGGCGCGGCGAGAGCCGGTTTCGCGGGGATATGGCGGCCATTTCCGCAAGCACGGAGCGGTTGCCGGGCATGGCGGAATTCACGGCGGGTCTCGTCCTGGGCCGGGAAAACAGGGAATTGTGTCTGGGCCTTCTTGGGCCGTCGGCGGATTTCATCTGGCCGGAGGATCGCCTGGCGCTGACCCTTTCCTTTATTTCCGGGTTCAAGTTTCTAGTGCTGGAGGATGCGCCGCAGCGCAGGGAAATCCACCTGTCTCCATACAGCCATATGCCCGGATCGCAAAACGCCGCCCCTGCTTTTAGCGTTCTGAA
>DMKG01000273.1:0-4089 GCA_003454415.1 Alphaproteobacteria bacterium | reverse complement strand
CGTGTGCTCTTCCGATCTGGTGCTAGTTTGCAAAATGGATAGCGAGAAGGAGATTCCCATTCTGAACGCCAGCTCGTCCGGTCTCAGCTGACCCGCCTGAAAGGCTTTATATGAAAAAACTTTTTATAAAGACCTATGGCTGCCAGATGAACGCCTATGATTCGGACCGGATGGCGGATGTTCTGGCGCCCCATGGGTATCAGTTGACCGGCGCCCCGGAAACCGCCGATCTGGTCATTCTCAATACCTGTCACATCCGCGAAAAAGCCGCAGAGAAAGTGTACTCCGAGCTTGGCCGCCTGCGTGAGATCAAGCGCGCGCGTGAAGAGGCCGGAAGCGGCATGCTGGTGGCGGTTGCGGGTTGTGTCGCCCAGGCGGAAGGAGAAGAGATCCTGCGCCGGGCCCCTGTGGCGGATATGGTGTTCGGACCACAGGCCTATCACCGCCTGCCGGAGATGCTGGCGCGCGCCAGCCGGTTCAAAGAAAACAAAGGACGCGCCAAACCCGCGGAGATGGATTTTTCCGCGGCCGAGAAATTCGATCAATTGCCCGATAGCAGCCGCTCCCCCGGCGTGGCGGCGTTTTTGAGCATTCAGGAAGGCTGCGATAAATTCTGCACCTATTGCGTGGTGCCTTATACCCGCGGCGCGGAATATTCCCGGCCGGCGGCCGCCGTCATGGCGGAGGCCAAACGCCTGGTGGCGAAGGGGGTGCGGGAAATCACGCTGTTAGGGCAGAATGTCAACGCCTATCACGGCGCGGATGGCCGGGGCGATGGCTGCTCCCTGGGCGGACTGATCCGCCGCCTTGCTGAAATGGACGGGCTGGCGCGTATCCGTTACACCACCAGTTATCCGGGCGAGGTGGACGATGATCTGATCACCGCGCATCGCGATGTGCCGCAATTGATGCCCTATCTGCATCTGCCTGTGCAATCGGGTTCGGACGTGATCCTCAAGGCCATGAACCGCCGTCATGACGCGGATTTCTATCTGCGTCTGGTTGAACGCATCCGCAGGGCGCGGCCGGATATCGCGCTCTCTTCCGATTTCATTGTGGGCTTCCCCGGCGAAAGCGATGCGGATTTCGAGGCGACCCTGCGGCTGGTGCGGGAAGTCGGATTCGCCAGCGCCTTTTCCTTCAAATTCAGCCCGCGCCCTGGCACGCCCGCCGCCGCCATGGCGGATCAGATCCCGGAAGAGGTGAAGGCGGAAAGGCTGGGCGTTCTGCAGGCGCTGCTGAATGCGCAGCAGGATCAGTTCAACACGCGCTGCATTGGCGCGGTCATGCCGGTTCTGTTTGAAAAGCCCGGACGACATCCGGGTCAGATCATTGGCCGCAGCCCTTATCTGCAGCCGGTGTTCGTTTCCGGCCCGGCTTCCCTCATCGGACAGATCGTCACGGCAAGCATTACCGGCAAGGGTTCTTACAGCCTGCAGGGCGAATTATCTCCGGGACGGCAAATCCCACCCTTCAGCAAAAAAGGCGGCGGTATGATGTTTAACAGCGCAGGCGGAAATTGAGCCGGGATCAGAGGAGCAAAACGGGCCATCAGAAGACGGCGGGTGAAACGGCGGCGCCGGAGCCCCTTGTGATCGAGTTCGAGGACAACCGCCTGCTGCTGCAATTGCTGGGTGAACATGACCGGCATCTGGCGATCATCGAGGACCGCGTCGGCGTCGCCTGCGTGCCGCGCGGCAACCGGATCATCATTACCGGAAGCAAGGAAGACGCCGCCACCACGGCCGCTGTTCTGCGGGATTTATACCGCCAGGCGCAGTCCATGCGCCCCATTCAGAGCGCCGATGTCGAAGGCGCCATCCGCATGGCCAGACAGACTGCCGTCAATGGCGGCGCATACGCCATCGCCGATGAACGCTTCGCGGTGAATCTGAAACGCCGGCGCATCGCTCCCCGCTCCCCGCAGCAGGCGCATTACATCGAGGCGCTGCGCACCCGCGATCTGGTGTTTGGTCTGGGACCCGCTGGCACGGGCAAAACCTATCTTGCGGTTGCGGTGGCGGCCTGGATGCTGAACGAGGGAAAGGTTGACCGGCTGGTGCTTTCCCGCCCCGCGGTGGAGGCCGGAGAGCGGCTGGGATTTTTGCCCGGGGACATGCGGGAAAAGGTCGATCCCTATCTGCGGCCGCTTTATGACGCGCTGCATGACATGTTCAGCGCCGATCAGATCGCCCGCAAGCTGGAAAGCGGGGTCATCGAAGTGGCGCCGCTGGCGTTCATGCGCGGCCGCACCCTGCGCGACGCCTTCATCATCGTCGATGAGGCGCAAAACTGCACGCCGATGCAGATGAAAATGCTGCTGACCCGTCTGGGGGAAAATTCCCGCATGGCGGTGACGGGGGATCCCACACAGATCGACCTGCCGCCGGGCCAGGCCTCTGGTCTGATCAACGCCCTCGATATTTTATGGGGGATTGAAGGCATATCCATGGTGCGCTTCACCGATACGGATGTGATGCGTCATCCGCTGGTCGGGCGCATTGTGCGCGCCTATGAGGCGAAGACCTCGCGCGACGGAAAAAACTGACGCGCCGAGGGCGTCAATCCTCTGCCCGTTGAAGCCTGAAATCGCTTCAGGGCTTGCCCCGGCCTTTATCCGGTTTACCCAGAGAATCGAGCTGTTTCTGCATTGCGTCGATACGGGCCTTAAGCTGGGCCATTTCATCTGTGGTTTCGGCTGTCTTCGGCGCGGTCCTTAAGTCTGCCTCCTTCTGCGCCTCTTTTGCCGTCAGGGGTTTCTGGAAAGGTGAGAAGTGCTGCATCGCCTTTTCCATCATCGCCAGATTTTGCCGTGCGATGCCCTCAAGCGGCCTCAGCCCCGGGACTTTTCCAAAGACGCTGCTGAACTGTTCGCGGATGGAATCCTGGTTTTTCTGGAAGGTTTCCATCGCCGCCTCCAGATAATTGGGCACGAAAGGCTGCATGGCGTCGCCATACATGCGGATCAGTTGCCGCAGGAAATTAACCGGCAGCAGATTTTGCGGCGTCTTGGCTTCCTGCTCGACAATGATCTGAGTGAGGACCGCGCCGGTGATGTCCTCGCCGGATTTGGCGTCATGCACCACAAAATTCTGCCCCTCCTTCACCATGTCGCTGAGCTGTTCAAGGGTGATGTAACGGCTGGTGGCGGTGTTGTAGAGCCGCCGGTTGGCGTATTTCTTGATGATGATTGCAGGACCGCTATCGGGCGCGTCCGGTTTGGTTTCCTGTTCCGTCACATCGTAAATCCTTATCTGCAGAATAATCTACTTGCCAGGTTGTCTACGGTTAAGGCATTCGCATACGGAGGGCTGAAATTTGATGCGAACGCCAGAACCAGAACACTGGCGGACCGGTCTGGAGTGCCCTATATTCTCTATTGTCACCTTTGAATGCTGCAATGCGCAAGCGCCGTTTTGCAGGTTCATCCATTCATATTTTAAGGACAAGGGAACCTCACATGACGGAAGTGGTTATTGTTGGCGCGGCGCGCACCCCGGTCGGGTCGTTCAACGGCGCCCTGAGCAGCCTTCCCGCCCATGAACTGGGCAAGATCGCCATTGGCGCGGCGCTGGAGCGCGCCCGCGTCAAACATGACGAGGTTACCGAGGTCATCATGGGCCAGATCCTCAGCGCCGGCGCTGGGCAGAACCCTGCCCGTCAGGCGGCCATCGCCGCCGGCATTCCGGTTCAGGCGCCAGCCTGGGGGGTCAATCAGCTTTGCGGCTCCGGCCTGCGTTCGGTCGCTCTCGGTTATCAGGCGATCATGAACGGCGACAGCGAGATTGTTGTCGCGGGCGGTCAGGAAAGCATGAGCCAGGCGCCCCATGTGATGCATCTGCGCAATGGCGTCAAGATGGGCGCGGCCGAGATGATCGACAGCATGCTGAAAGACGGATTGTGGGACGCTTTCAACGGCTATCACATGGGCAATACGGCGGAGAATGTCGCCGAACAGTGGCAGATCACCCGTCAGCAGCAGGACGCCTTCGCGGTTGCCTCGCAGAACAAGGCCGAGGCCGCGCAGAAGGCAGGGCGCTTCAAGGATGAAATCGTGCCGGTGGTGATCAAGACCCGCAAGGGTGAGAC
>DMKG01000087.1:2092-3706 GCA_003454415.1 Alphaproteobacteria bacterium | reverse complement strand
CACCACAATTCCCGGCGGCGTGCATCTGCCTGCAACGGATATCGGTCCGGAGTCGCTGGCGGCGGCGGTGGACCGGGCCATGTCACAATCCCGGTTTCCCGCAGGACTGCCGGATATGAAGGGCGGACCCGCCACCGCGCGTTTTCTGCGGGAGAGACTCGATGCGCGGCAGTGACGACATGTGGGTGGCGCTCGATCGGGAACTCTCCGAATGGGGACGGGCCGGGCGCGCGGCCAGCCTGTGGTGGCGCGATGACGACGCGGTGGCGGCGAGCGGCGCCCTGAGCCGTCTCCTCGCCCTGTTGGGGGCGTTCGATGTTCCGCTGACTCTCGCTGTTGTGCCTAAAAGACCAGGCGCGCGCCTGCCGTCCCTGCATAAGGCGATAGCCGAAAATCCACGCGTCACTCCGATCCTGCATGGCTATGCCCATGCCAATCACGCGCGCCCAGGTGAGAAACAGGCGGAATTCGGCGGCCACCGGCTGATGTCGCAAATGCGTGACGAACTTTCGCAGGGTTTGGCGTCGCTCACCGCCATTTTTGGTGCGGGGCTCGGCAAAGTGCTGGCGCCGCCCTGGAACCGCATCGGGAGCGAAGTGCTGCCCCATCTGCCGCAACTGGGCTTTGTGGGTGTAACGGCTTTCCGGCCGGCCGCCACGCGCTGTCCTGCTCCCGGGCTGGTGCAAACCAATTGCCATATCGATCCCATCGACTGGCAGGGCGGGCGGGCGCAGCGCCCGTCATCCGAAGTGCTGGGCGAACTCGTCCAGCTCTTGCGCGCGCGGCGTCTTTTCGCGGTCCTGCGGGATGGCGGGACATCGGCTGGCATGCGGCTTCCCGCCGGCTTTGACCCGGATGAGCCGACCGGAATTCTGACGCACCATCTCGTCCATGACGAAAAGGGCTGGGAATTTCTGGGCCGGTTGCTGAAGGTGATTGGCCCCCATTGCAAGACAGGCGGCGCCCAGTGGCTATCCTGCGCCGATGTCTTCACGATAACGCGGGACGCCGCACAATCAGTTTGACGCCAGGCTTCCAGGCGATTCGGCGTTGGTAGACTTCAAACCCGCAATTCGTCACGAGATTCAGCAGGCTTTGCGGACTGAAATAAAGACAATGAGCGGGCGGACAGAAGGCGTCCCAACGCTCAAGCAAACGGGGACGCCGCCAATGGGAAATGTCCGGGGTGGTCAGATATAGCAGCCCGCCTGGCGCCAGAAGATGAAAGATATGGCGCAGGAAGGCCACCGGCTGTGGAACATGCTCGATCACTTCGGAACAATAGGCAATGTCAAAGGCGATTGGCGCTCCGGCGCTGTCTTCGGGTGTGAAGTCTTCAAGACGCCCGTGAAAATATTGATTGCGCGGGAAATGCCTGCGGGCGTATTCCACCGAAACTCCGTCCGGCTCGACGCCCCAGGCGTGAAAACCATAGATGCGCGCCGCTTCCGCCATGAATCCGCCATTACAGCCGATATCGAGAAAATTTCCCGTCTTTCCGCCCAACCTGCGTGTGATGTGACGCATACGTCCGCGGCTGCGGCGCAGTTTGGCTTCCCGTTTGGAAAAATAACTTCTTTGCGCATTGTCATAGGCGTCATGATAAAGCGTTCG
>DMKG01000087.1:0-1865 GCA_003454415.1 Alphaproteobacteria bacterium | reverse complement strand
TGATAAAGCGTTCGAAGCATTTGCGGCCCTGGCATGGGGTCAAGATAAATCAGCCCGCAACCGGTGCAGGAAAACAGTTCCCATTCTCCATGACGGTAATAAGGCTTGCGCTCCGCCGCCGCGCAGGCAGGACATGAGGGGCAGGAGACCGTGCCGGATGGGTCAGGCTGCATCTGCGTTCAAGGCCGCGCCCGCAAGATACAGCGAGCCGCAAATGACGACACGCGGCGGCTGCCCGCATTCCAGGGTGATGGCCTGTAATGCGGTAATCAGATCCGGCGCGCTTTCCGCCGTCAAACCGGCGCCCCGGACCTCGGCGGCGAGCGCGTCTGCGGAAAGGCTGCTCTGTTCGCCGGGAATGGCGAGGGTGTAGATTTTCCGCGCCAGCCCCTGAAAAGGGGTCAGAAAGCCTCTGGCGTCCTTGGTTTTCAGCATGCCGCAGATCAGATAAAGCGGCATCGGACGCCGTTCCTCAAAACCCCCCAGCGCATCTGCGAGCGCCAGCCCCGCTGCCGGATTATGCCCGCCATCCAGCCATAATTCCGCGCCGGCGGGCAGCAGACTTTCAAGACGCCCGGCACAGAGGCGCTGCAGACGCGCGGGCCACTCAACCGCCTGCAGCCCTTGTGCAATCGCATCCGCGCCAATCCTGAAATCCGGCAGCGCCAGCACCGCCGCAACCGCCATTCCGGCATTGATCAGCTGATGCGGCCCCGACAGTCCCGGCAGGGGAAGATCCAGCAGACCATCCGTATACTGAAATACCATGCGGCCGTTTTCGCCGCGCGTCGTCCAGTCATGCCCGTATTGCAGCACCGGCGCGCCAAGTTCCGCCGCGCAGGCGAGGATCGCCTGTTCGGCGCCGTCTTTTTGCGGACCCAGAATGAGGGGTGTCTGGGGCTTTATGATCCCGGCTTTTTCTCGGGCGATTTCAGCCAGTGTGTGGCCCAGAAATTCCTGATGATCGAGATCAACGGGGGTAATCACCGTGACTGCGGCGTGCCGGATGGCGTTGGTCGTGTCGTATCTGCCCCCCAGCCCCACCTCGAGCAGGGTGACATCGGCGTGCGTGTTGGCAAAGGCGCTAAAAGCCGCGGTCGTGGTGATCTCGAAAAAGGTTATCGGATCGCCGGCATTGACGCGCTCGCATTCCAGCAGGCGCTGACAGAGCTCCTCCTCGCTGATCAGCGCCCCGGCGATGCGGATGCGTTCATGGAAACGCTGCAGATGCGGAGATGTGTATACATGCACGTTCAGACCGGCGCTTTCCAGCATGGCGCGCATGAAGGCGGTGGTGGATCCTTTTCCGTTAGTCCCCGCCACATGGATGACAGGCGGCAGATGCAGATGGGGACTGCCCATCCTTTCCAGCAGACAAAGGATCCTGTCCAGTGAAAGATCAATGGCTTTCGGGTGCAGATGCAGCAGGCGGGCAAGGATAGCCGCGCTTGAATCCTCTGGTCCGCGAACGGGAAGGGACATGGGCGCGCCTGTCAGCGCCCGGGCGCGCCGAGCAGTGGAAGGTCGTAGACGTCCTTTCCCTTGCCGCTCGGGGATGCGGCGCCTGCAGGTTTGCCCATCAACATGCGCAACAGGCGCGATAATGTTTCGCGCATATCCTTGCGGTGCACCACCATATCCACCATACCTTTATCCCTGACGGTTTCGGCGCGCTGAAAACCTTCGGGAAGCTTTTCGCGGATAGTCTGTTCGATCACCCGCTGGCCGGCAAATCCGATCAGGGCGTTTGGTTCAGCGATATGAATGTCGCCCAGCATGGCGTAAGAGGCGGTGACGCCACCGGTAGTGGGATCGGTCAGCACCACAATATAGGGCAGGCGGGCCTCCGCCAGCATCTGCACCGC
>DMKG01000104.1:4983-5415 GCA_003454415.1 Alphaproteobacteria bacterium | reverse complement strand
CCCGTTCCGGCGCCGGTCAGGAAATCCTGAAAGAATTTATCAAATCCCATCTGGCTGAAATAGGCCGGCATATTTTTTCGCATTGCCGCTTCCATTTCCGCCAGCAGACGCTCCTGCATGGGCGCAATTTCTGGCAGACCGAAAAAAGCGCGCGCCTCCTGTGGCGTGCAGTCTACATTAAAGGTGATTTTCATGGCTTCCTCGCTTGCTGGAAATCCGCCACACCGTTATGGTGCACCCATCGTTATAAGGGAATTCAGGATAAGGCGCCATGTCGCGCAATTTGCTAGGGCAGGAAACAAGCCCCTATCTGCTGCAACACAAGGATAACCCCGTGCACTGGCGCGCCTGGGGTCCGGACGCGTTTCAGACGGCGCGCAAATATGGCAAGCCTGTTCTCCTTTCCATTGGCTACGCGGCCTGTCACTGGTG